>CAYJOZ010000006.1:0-8916 GCA_964371925.1 uncultured Treponemataceae bacterium
TTTCAACAGGCATTATTGCAGGCATTCAAGTAATGAGCCAAACAGCCGTAGGTGAAGCCGCTGGTTACATTGATGAATCAGCAAAAACACAAGTATCAACTAATACTCAAGAACAGCCAAATTTTTTATCTTCAATAATAACACTAGCGATATTCTTTGGCTTTATGTTTATATCTATGAGTGGTAAAAACAGACGCTACGGCAATAGCCGAAGAAACGGAGCAGCAGATGCTATGCTCACCATGGGAATTTTATCACTACTTGGTGGCTCAAGAAGTCATCGCGGCGGTGGATTCGGTGGTGGTAGCTTTGGCGGTGGTGGATTTGGAGGTTTCTCTGGCGGAGGAGGAGGCTTTGGCGGCGGCGGAGCCTCTGGAGGCTGGTAAAATTTTAAACATTTTTATCCGCAAAAATTACGCAGATTTTTTAGCAATTTAGGGATAAAAAATTTCTGTGTTACTTATAGTTTGTAAATAGATTGAAAAATCAACATATAATGAGGCACGAGTATGAAAAATATCGAACTATTACAAGAAAAAGACTTTTCAACACAAATGAATGAAAGGGTTATTCCGTTTATCAATTCACACAAAACAGTCCATGCCATTGAATCCGTGCAAGGTGGAAATATTCATATTGAAACCCTGGTTCCTGATGGCGATTTTCATTCTGTTTTGGTAATTTTCCACGGCTTTTGTGAGTATTGTGCTAAGTACGATGAATTCTCATACTACGCACTTCAACAAGGATATGCCATTTGTCGCTTTGACCATCGAGGGCATGGATTTTCACCCAGAGAAAAATCACTCGATGGAGATTACTCAAAAGTTCATATTGAGCATTTCGCAACATACGTAGAAGATGCCCACAGTGTGGTAGCTCAAATTGCACAACCTCTTGCAAACGGAAAACAGTTGTTTTTATTTGCCCATTCAATGGGAGGTGCAATCGGTGCAATATATCTGAGAGAACATAAAGATATTTTTACTGCAGCAATTTTAAATTCACCCATGATGGAGGTATTTCTTTTAGGGCTCCCTCTTTGGTTTGGTTATCCAATTGCAAATATTTTACGCCTTATAAAGGGAAACACAGCCTATACACCTGCCCACAGAGACTTCCCAACCGACCATGTATTTAATGCTGAAAAATATGCATCTACAAGTGAACAGCGACATCAATATTTTTACGAAAAAAGATTTGAAGATGACCGACTAAAAACTTGGGGAGGCACAATGCTTTGGCTTTGCCAATGCTTAAAAGCGATGAAATTCTTACAAAAAAAGAAAAACACCAAAAACATAAAAACCCCATTGTTATTATTGCAAGCAGAAAAAGATGCAACCGTTCTTCCTAATGGCCAAAACCGCTTTGCTAAAAACACACCAAACTGTACACTTACTGTAGTAAAAGATGCAGACCATGAAGAGTTTAATGGGCATAATGCCATAGCTCTTCCATGGTATGAGAAAGTTTTTTCTTTCTATAAGCGCTTTTAGACTCTTGAAAGTTACTAAAAAATAACCTATACTATCAAAAATATCTTGTGTGGAGAAAAATGAGCTCAAGAACTCTCATTCTATTGATCATAGCAGCAATTCTCGTAATTTTTTCAATGCTTTTTTCAGCATCAGAAAGTGCATTTTTTTCTGTCAATAAACTACGGGTACGCTTTTTGCGAAATCAAAAACACAAGGGTGCGACGCGAGCAGGCAAACTTTTGGACAACAAAGACAGACTTTTAAATACTGTTTTAGTTGGAAACAACATAGTCAATATTGCACTTTCTGCTATACTAACTTCTATCGCACTAGACCTCTTTGGCGTTGCTGGCGTAGGATACGCAACACTTGCAACTACGATATTATTATTAGTTTTTGGAGAAATTACACCGAAAACTCTAGGCACACAGCACCCAGAAGCAATCGCTTTTGCTCTTTCCGGTTTTTTGAAATTTTTTTCTATCCTATTTCATCCATTCATTTTATTTTTTTCTGCAATTTCGCAACAAATAATCAAACTTGTCGGTATTAACTCGAAAGAAAAGCAAGTTTCATTTACAGAAGAAGAAATAAAAACACTTATTGAAGTCGGGGAAGAAGAAGGGCTTTTAGAAGAAAGTGAACGTAGCATGATGCACCGTGTCTTTAAATTTACAGACTTGGCCGCACGCGATATCATGACGCCCCGTACAGAAATAACCTTCATTTCTGATAATGCTACTTATAACGAAGTTTTACTACTCGCAAAACAAACACGCTTATCTCGTTTTCCAGTAATGGGAAAAGATATTGATGATATAAAAGGTATCCTCTACATTAAAGACGTTCTTTCATATATTACTACACAAAGTACCTTTTTAGTAAAAAAAGTAATGCGAGAACCTGTGTTTATTTCTGAAACAAAAAGTATGTCATCAATACAGCAATTATTTAAAGCTAAAACACAAAGTGCTGCCATTGTATTAGACGAATATTCTGGAATCGCAGGGATTCTTACAAAAGAAGACATAGCAAGAGAAATTTTCGGTGTAGTTAGTGATGAATATGAAGCTCCTGTCGAACATATCCATGTAACAATGACAGATACAGAAGTATTAGTGAGCGGAAAAACACGCCTCACCGAAATATCGGAGCAATTTTCAATAAACCTCGAATCAGAGTTTCATGAAACAATTGCAGGCTTGATTATGGAAACAATAGATAGAATTCCGCATGAAGGTGACTTTATAATCAAAGAAGGTTTTTCTTTTACAGTAAAATCACTTGAAGGAAATCGCATAAAACGAGTCGTAATTAAAGCGGAGGATGTATGAGCATACCAGTAATGAGCATAGCCCTCCTCTTCCTTATTGCCTTCTCTGCCTTTTTTTCCTCTTCTGAAACGGCTTTCTTAAGTATACCGAAAATACGCATAAGGCAAATGCAAAAGGAAAAAAAGCCAAAGTCAAAACTCGTTGTTAAGTTAAAAACAAGAATTGACATTTTACTAACGGTAATATTAATAGGAAACAACTTTGTAAACGCATTAGCATCTTCTTTGGCAACGGCTCTAGCAATAAGTTTATTCGGCAATCAAGGTACAGGAATAGCGACAATCGCAATGACAATAATAATTATTATTTTTGGCGAGATACTACCAAAAACAATCGCATCATATAAAAGTGAATCGGTAGCATCGAGATTTGCAACTCCTTTAAGTATATTAGAAAAAATTCTTTTCCCATTAGTATTTATATTTTCAAAATTTACACATGCAGTTAAGCTTCTTTCGAAAGGATTTTCCTCTCACGGCTCATCCCAAATTACTGAAGAAGAATTAAAAACGCTCTTTGATTTAGGTGGGCAAGAAGGAACATTAGATCTGCATGAAAAAGATATGCTACATAAAATTTTTGAATTTTCAGATTTACGAGCAAAAGATATAGAACGTTCACGAACACTTGTTAAAATGATTAATATAGATGCAACCTACACTGATGCTATTCATTTAGCCGCAGAGTCTGGTTTTTCAAGGCTCCCCGTGTACGAAAATGATACAGAAAATATTGTAGGCATCCTTCATTTCAAAGATGTATTATTTTATAATGAAAGTGAAAAAGATTTCTCAGTAAAAAAGCTATGCAAAAAACCTCTTTTCATTCCAGAAACTAAAGACGCACTAGGAGTTTTACATCTATTCAAATCTGAAAAGCAAAATTTTGCAATAGTAATTGATGAACATGGTAGCTTTTCAGGAATTATTACAATGGATGATCTTGTAAGAGCCGTTTTTGGCCGCGCTACCGAAGGCTATGATAAAAAAATACGCCCCGCCGAAGACAGAATAACGATTATTAACCCAACCGAATTTAACGTCCCTGGTGATATTGAAATAGAAGAAATAAACAATATATTTAAGATGAATCTCAGCTCCGAAGATTCAGATACTTTTGGAGGGTGGCTACTTGAAGCCTTTGGGTATCTCCCAGAAGAAGGTGAAAGCATACAAAAAGGCACAATACTCTATACAGTTCTGTCTCAAAACAACAGACGTATCAAAACAATCAAAATGAGAGTTATAGCTAATTATTTATAACGACGGCGCAACCAGAGGTGATATTTGCACTACTTTTGATTCAGAATCTACGGTTTCATTAACCGACGGGCTTCCAAAATATTCTAAAGATGACTGACCTTTTAGGCTAGCCGATATGTTACGAGAAACAGAAAGTGCAACAGTGCTTGTCCCTGTTGCAGAAACAACAGCACTTTCGGTAACAAATTTCATTCCATAGATATTTACATTTCCCGCAATGTTAATATTGGCAACGTCCGAGAGCCCACTTAGTTGCATTGTAGAGTCGCCTGCTATAACAAATGAAACTGCAGAAGTCTTTGGCAGTGAAACATCTGCACTGATAGTACCTGTAACATACATGTTAAACGCTTCCATAATTCCCGTATCAACGGCTAAACTAAAACCGCGCCCATTTGAAATAACAGTGTGTACATTCGCATATACATGTATATCGAGTGTTTTTATAGGATGTGCATAATCAGAATCCATAGAAATCTTAATTTCTTCATCTATAATTGATATGCTAAAATTATACTTATGCAAATCTTCGCTATATAAAGCCTCTACTCTAGCAGGCACAGACATATCTGTAGGAACAACAGTGATTCTTATTTCTGGAGTACTATTAATAAAATGTAAGCCCTCTATTGTAAGACCATATTCGGTATTTCCCTCGACCGCTTCGAGCACAAAAGGAACATCCTCACCTCTAATTGGATCAGGATTCGACATTGTGAAAATACATACTATTAAGGTCGATACTGTGCAAAGAACTGCACAAAAAATCGAAAATGGTTTCATTCAATTTCTCCGCTTTAATTATATACTGTTTAAATAGTCGCGGTCAAGATAAAAAACAATACTTATCGTGTAAAGACTAATAAATTTTCTTTTGATTTATCTTTATTGTACGAAAAACCTAACCCAGTAAAGCCCTTAAGCTCTTCAACTTTCAGAACATTATTCTCTGCCATAAAGCGAACCATTTCGCCTCGTGCCATTTTTACATAAACGCCCTTTTCTACAAGCTTGCCTGTTTCTTTATCAATATCTGCAAACGAGCAAGAAACAAATTGAACACTTGGTGAAAGATGTTTTTCTACAATTTTGCTATATTCTTTTGATGCTAAGTTTACGACTAGCGTTTCTCCTACTGATAATTCATCGCTAATAGCATCACCCCAAAAATCATATAAGTCTTTACAAAAACTTGTTTTTAACTTTGCTTGCATTTCAAGTCTATACGGTTGAATTCCATCAAGAGGATGCAGTACCCCATACAAACCAGATAAAATCCGCAAATGTTTAGCGACATAGCTAAAACAATCGTTATCAAAAACCAAAGGCGACATATATTGATATTGAATGCCATCGTACGCCAAAAGAGCATGACATAGATTTCTCTCAAAGTCCATATACTTATACCGCTCATAGTTAAGCGTTGCGATAGCATCATTGCACATCAAAAGATCTTTTAATTCTGAATAAGTAAGTGTTTTTATATATGAACAAAGCTCTTTCGCTTGCGTTAAGAACACTGGAGCATTTGGCTCAAAAAGGAGCTCGGAATCTTTTTTTATTTTTTTTGCAGGTGAAATGATTATCTTCATAGTTATTTTAAATAAAAAGCCACTTGCACCTTACGAGGCACTGAAAAAGTAACAGACTTTTTCAATGACGTAGTACCTACAAGCAGCTTTTGCTTTTTTTATTAAATGGTGTAATCGGAATCTTTTCCCGTTGCTTTTTTGTATGTTTCTAAATAAAGCGGTTGCTGTTTATCATGCTGCTCTTTTAGCATATCCATGATTTTTGCAACTACTTCAACTTTTTTATCTTCAACAGAATCATCAATTTGAGCCAAAGCGTTATGTCTAAATTCTTTACAATCAATTAATGGGCTTGCTGTCATTATCACAGTGTCTTCAACAATCATGTCTGCCAGCATGTTTTCAACATTATCAGGATCTATTCGTAGTGCATTTCCATTAATTGAAACAAGTAACATAACATCAAACATACGCAAATACGAATCTATTTCGCGAAGTCCTTTCCTGGTTTCTGGCTTTCCAGGTCTATACCGAGTTCCACTAGGAAATACTAATATTGGTTTTCCATTTCTGCGACATTCTGTTAAAGCATGCATAGAAGCCATATTAATCTTTCTACTTTTTGCTTCCTCTATTGCCCGTTCTTCAGGATCAGAGATAGAAGCAAGGCTCCGACTTGGGTAAATTACAATGCGAGTAAATGCTTCTGCCCATGCTTTCACCATAGGGTTTGCTTCATTCAACTTCATTCCAGCCATTGCAACTATACGCCCCGCCAAATCTGGACCAAACGGCTTTCCGCAGTTTTCTAATAAATAGCATAACCCAGGAAGATCCATATTGCTAAAATGCTCTACTAGTAAAAGACCTCTTTTCCCTTCTAGTAATGCATTGTAAAACTCTTCAAAATGCTCAAGTCCTTCAAGGTGAGATTCTTCTAAAAGTCCATCAGTTAACATAACTTCTATTAATTTACGCGTATCTTTATTTGCTTCCTGATACACGTTTGTATCGTCAATTTTATCTGCAGCTTTTGCATGTTTCATTAAATCATCAAACATATGCGCATATTTTTTTCCAAGTGAGTTTTCTTTCATTGTGCCTCCAAAAATGCTTATATAAAGATACCTGTAATATTCAAACTTGTCAATACAAAAAGCAGGGGTATCAAGTGCTATAGACTATTGTTATTGTATTCGTGCTTTTTTTTGAGCTTGCTTATCAGTATACATACGTTCATCAGCAATTTCTAGCAACGCTTTTATATCTTTTCCCTCTAAAGGAAAAATTGAATACCCTATACTCGCAGAAACAGAAATTGTATGTCCATGTATGATAAAGATATCTTTTGAAATGTGATTTATTCTTTTAATCATAGCTTTTATAGCCTCAGTTTTTATTAGCCCTGGAATAATAACAACAAATTCATCTCCACCTATTCTGTATATTAGACCATCGCTTTTTATATTTGACTGCAGTCTTTTTACATAAGCAATAAGCAACCTGTCGCCTGTTTCATGACCAAACGTATCATTAACCGGCTTAAAATCATTTAAATCAATATATAAGACAACGAATTTTTTTTCTTTCGCTAAATCTCGCGGCTTAATAAAGGATTCCAAAACCCGTCGATTATAAGCACCTGACAAAGGATCTCTTTCGAGGCGGTACTCTACCCTTTGGATAGCTCCGTAAATGATAGTGGAGCACAAAATAAAAGCGGCAAAAAACAAGAGCGATTGAATACAAATATCTTGCCTATCTTTTTTTACATACATTGATAGACTCCATTGTGTATCACCGATATGTATAGGCATAGACTCTGCAAATTGTTCAGAATAATGCTGCGTTTCAAAAAAAATCATATCTGCATCTTTATAGCGAGCTGTTAACCTAAATTCGTACCCTAAGTTTTCAAGTTCAAACACACCTGTATCTTTTAATACATCTGGTACGGGAAGAACTATCGTAATAAAGCCCCAAAATGCATTAGTATCTCCTTCATCAATAAACAGTGGATTTCGTATTGCAAGCCCTTGCATACCTTGTAACAATAAAAAAGGGCCGGACACTACAAAGGTATTTTCTTCCATCGCTATATACGACTCAAGTGAAGTAGCTTCTGATGTAAGGACATTATGACCTATTGTTGCTTCATTCCCTTCAAGAGGATATGCATATTTTACAATCCCTTCTGGCATGTATTGAATGGTAATATAATCAAGGCCTTCACCCACCGCATGGGCAAGTGTGTTAAACTCTTCTTCACCTAAAACACCTTCTGAGTTTTTTGTAATTTCTTTTAATATTTCAGTTACATGAACAGCATATGCCATTTGAGCATTAATACGTTCGACATGTAAATTAATAACACTTATAAGCCTTTCTTTTTTTGCACTTGCAGAGGATACAGCTATATTTAACGTGAGACCAATACTGATAAGAAATAGTAGCGCATAAATTTTTTTAGACAATGGCATATAACAACCCCGTAATATATAAACAATCAACTAGTTAAAATGTTACACTTTTATAAATTAATTTAAAAGCAAAAGTTATTTACTACAATACATATATATTGTATAATTGAAGCGCTACTGAAAACCAATAATTTCAGTAGCCTCAAATTAATTCGATAATTACTAAGGAGTATTTGTGGAAACAGGAAACATAGTTCTTCAACAATTATTAAATGGCCTTTCTCTTGGTAGCATTTATGCGCTAATAGCATTGGGCTACACAATGGTATATGGAATAGTAAAGTTAATAAATTTTGCCCACGGGGATATTTTAATGGTGGGAGCGTATTCTGGCTACTTTGTTATGAGCACCATGGGGCCAAACCCTATTTCAATGATGATTGCATTTTTATTTTCGATGGTTGTATGCGCTATTCTTGCAGGACTTATTGAAAGGTTTGCTTACCGCCCGCTTAGGACAGCGCCGCGATTAAATTCACTTATCACCGCAATTGCCGTTTCGCTTATATTACAAAACGGAGCTCGTATTTTGCCGTTTATAGGCCCAAACCCAAGACAGTATCCTGCAATTGCTACAGTAAATATTAACTTAGGGCCTGTTTCAATCTCAAATATTCAATTAATAGTTATTGCCCTCTCAGCTGCATTAATGCTGATACTTAATTACATTGTTAATCATACAAAAACAGGGAAAGCCATGCGAGCCGTTTCATTTGATATGGGGGCGGCAAGCTTAATGGGTATTTCTGTAAATAAAACAATTGTATTTACTTTTGCACTCGGCGCAACGCTGGCAGCTGCAGGAGGCATCTTATATGCAAGTGCGT
>CAYJOZ010000006.1:8926-24393 GCA_964371925.1 uncultured Treponemataceae bacterium
GAGGGATTGGATCAATTCCCGGCGCTATGCTAGGCGGATACATTTTAGGAGTTGCAGAAACCCTAACAAAAGGGTTTATTTCATCGCAGTATGCAGATGCAATTTCTTTTTCACTTCTTATAATTATCCTTCTTGTAAAGCCAACAGGAATCATGGGAAAAAATATTAGGGAAAAGGTATAAACATGAATAAAAATTTTAAACACATACTCATACCAACAGTATTTAGCTTACTAGCAATTTTTGTACCCGGCGTATTAATTCAAGCATACATCATTGATGGATATACGGCCCAAATATTAACACTTGCGGCAATTAACACTATTATGGCCATCAGTGTTAACATAATCTGTGGTATTACTGGACAATTATCGTTGGGGCAAGCAGGTTTTATGGCCATTGGTGCTTATAGCTGTATTATTTTTACTCAAGTTCTAGGCATTCCTATGTATCTTAGTATTATTCTTGCAGCCTTATTTACCGCATGTATAAGCTTTCTTATTGGCTTTCCAACATTAAAACTTAAAGGCGACTATCTTGCAATTGTAACACTTGGATTTGGTGAAATTATTCGCGTATTGCTTGTTAACTTTAAAAATCTTACTGGAGGGCCAAACGGTATTCGTTTCGAAGATCCACAGGCTGTAAATTTAACCTTAAACGCAGATGTTGCTTGGTATGTTATTATCGTAGCCCTTGTGTTAATTATTATCTTTTTACAAAACTTTTTACGCTCAACATATGGCCGTGCAATTTTAGCTGTTCGAGAAGATGAAACCGCAGCGGCATCCTCAGGCATTGGGGTATTTCGGTATAAAATGACAGGTTTTGTTGTTGCCTCGTTTGTAGCTGGAATTGGAGGAGCATTATATGCACCTTTTTTAAGTTTTATCAAGCCAGAATTAGCGTCGTTTAATAGAAGTATTGATTACTTAATATTTGTTGTTCTTGGTGGAATGGGCTCAATAACCGGTTCTGTAATTGCAACCTTCACCCTCACTTTTTTACAAGAGTTTTTGCGCTTTTTACAAGACTTTAGATTAATCATTTATCCGATTATCCTCATTTTAGTAATGTTATTTAGACCACAAGGCTTACTAGGAATGAAAGAACTTTCTTTTGTGCGACTTTGGGATTCAATCTGTAATGCCATTGTATTCATAGGCAAAAGTATTAAAAACCTCATAGTTCCAAAAAAGGCTTCTGCAAAAGCTACAAAAGAGGAGAATGACAATGGAAAATAAACAACTACTTCTACAAGCTCACATTTCTATCGTTTTTGGTGGCTTACGCGCAGAAGATAATTTTACCTGTGAGCTACATAAAGGCGAACTTGTTGGATTAATTGGGCCAAATGGTGCAGGTAAAACAACTGTATTTAATATGCTTTCAGGTGTATACAAACCAACTGAAGGTGAAATATCATTTTGGAATAAAGCTGGGCGAGTATATAGGGCAGCAGGAATGTCATCAAGCAAACTTAACGAAATAGGAATTGCCCGTACATTTCAAAACATACGCCTTTTTAACAATCTTACTGTTGCAGATAACATTCGAATTGCACTTCACAAAAATAGAAAAGTGAATCCAATAGATGTGCTTTTTAGAACACCTCGATTTAGAAAAGATGAAAAGCGCATGACAGAGCAAGTTGAAAATCTTTTAAGCCTTTTTAAGATGCCAGATAAGGCACAAGAGCTTGCAAAAAATCTTCCATATGGAGAGCAAAGAAAACTTGAAATATGTCGCGCCTTAGCAGGAAAGCCTACTCTCTTGCTTTTGGATGAACCTGCAGCAGGAATGAATCCACAAGAAACACGAGAGCTTATGGAGCTTATTGCATTTATTCGAAAGGAATTTGATGTAACGATATTGCTCATTGAACATGACATGCATTTAGTTATGGGAATTTGTGAAAGACTTATTGTATTAGATTATGGACGAGTAATTGCAGAGGGATTGCCAAGTGACATTCAAAAGAACCCTGCAGTTATCAAAGCATATTTGGGTGAGGAGGCATTAATCGATGCTTAATGTAAAAGATTTATCAGTATACTACGGAGCCATACAAGCCCTACGTGGAATATCATTCGATGTTAATGAGGGCGAAATCATCACATTAATTGGCTCAAATGGAGCAGGCAAAACAACAACGCTTCATGCTATTTCAAATATAACAAAAAAAACATCTGGTTCTGTTCTATTTGAAGGTAACGATATTACATCGTCTTCACCCGATGACATAGTTAAATCGGGTCTTATTCATGTACCTGAAGGTAGACGAATCTTTGCAAATATGAGTGTAAAAGAAAATCTAGAAATGGGTGCGTTTACAAGAAAAGATAAGCAAGGCATAAAAGCCGATATGGAAAAGGTTTTTGATTTATTTCCACGATTACGTGAACGTATAAAACAAGTAGGTGGCACGCTTTCAGGTGGTGAACAGCAAATGCTTGCAATGGGAAGAGCCATAATGTCTAAACCAAAATTATTGCTTTTAGATGAACCTTCGATGGGGCTTGCACCAATCCTAGTAGATGAAATATTTTCAATAATTGTTGAAATTAATAAAACTGGCACCACAATTTTATTAGTGGAACAAAATGCATTTAAAGCACTAGCCATTGCTCAACGAGCCTATATTCTAGAAACAGGAGCAGTGATTAAAAGCGACAATGCATCTGTACTATTACATGATGAAAGTGTAAAAAAGGCATATCTTGGCGGTTAAGAACGCAGTAATATGCATTGACAATAGAATAGTGACGGTGTACAATTATTGTATACAGAAATAAGCCTCTAAAGGCATCAGAAGTGAGGATTAAATGATTATAGAAACAATTATGAAGCGAAATCCTGTATATGTTACACCAGAAATGAGTTTGACAGAAGTACGTGAGCTCATGACGAAAGAAGCGACTGAAAAATTTCCTGTTTTGGATGATGATTCTAACTTAGTAGGAATTATTACAAAAAAAGACCTCATGAAAGCTGATCCATCTTCTGCAACAACATTAGACGTATATGAAATTAGCTATTTGCTTTCAAAAATTAAAGTTAAAAAAATCATGATAAAAGATGTTTTATGCATACAAGAAACAGAGGTTGTTGAAGAAGCTGCACGTATAATGGCTGATAAAAATATTGGCTGTCTACCAGTAATGAAAGGCTCTACACTTGTTGGAGTAGTAACAGAATCAGTACTTTTTCATGCTATGACTGAAATGTTTGGAGCATGGCACAAAGGTGTTCGCATAACATTTGAACTAGACGAAAAACCAGGGCAAATTGCAAAACTCGCTCATGCAATTGCTAATCATAATGGAAACATTATCTCGCTAATAACAAGTGATGGTGTTGATGTAAAACACAAGCGCTGTACATGTAAAATAGTTGGGATAAGCATTGATGAGCTAAAAAAAATTATGGAAGATATGCAAGCCATAGTAGAAGATATCCGATAACCACAGGTTATCGGCATAAAGCCAATGAACAAGGCCTAAAATACCCTGAACTATTATGATTGAAAAAAAAGCGGTTAATGGAATCGACACCTTTTTACGCGAGTGTTACGGTGAATTTTCTATACAAACAATAAACAAGTACCTTCGCACATTTAATATTATAGCTGAAAGTAATGATGTCTATGCATACCTTTTTGCGCATCCTTTGGTATTTCAACTAAGTGAAAATACCTTTGTTTCGCGTGCGTCTGTTTTCACAAACCAATTTTTTTCTATAAAGCCTACTAAATATGAAATTTCAAATGGTGTTCTTATTCCTGGACACCGCTGCATGCCATTCATTGATCCAGATATGTATCCGCATGAAATTGAATTTACATTTGAAAACAACCTTTT
Source organism: uncultured Treponemataceae bacterium (assembly GCA_964371925.1). GTDB lineage: Bacteria > Spirochaetota > Spirochaetia > Treponematales > Treponemataceae > CAYJFX01. The sequence continues at coordinate 12,786 of CAYJOZ010000006.1, forward strand.
GAAAAAAAAGCTTGCGGAAATTTCTTTTACTGAAATAATTGAAGTTTGTTTTTTATATGGAGAAGAGTTTATACCTCAGCTTTTAGCCGTAGATCCAGCCAATACTGCTCATGATTACGCAGGTACAGATTATACAATTCCAAACAACGTTGAAGTAACCGTAATAGATATGAGCAAATTATATGAGCAGTTAAACTTTCAGTACGGCGACCGATTATTAGCATGTGTTAGCAATTGGGACACAGGGCAGGTAGACTTACATGCACAAAAACTAAAACGGTCAAGTCCATTCGAAATTACCACCGATGATGAAACAAGAGATGACTGGTATAAAGCTTTTGATGCTGCCCTTTTACATACTATATCAACGCATGGACCCCTTTCTAGCATAGAAGAGCAACTTGCATACACATTTTATAAAAACTCTGCTCAGTTATGTACAAATCTTTGTTGTTCTGTTGAAGAATATATCGACAAAGACTTATCTATTGCCATTGAATACTACGGCGTTGAAAGTAGATTGTGGATAAAAAATGATGAAATACCTGCAATTGGTACATGGAATGAAGGTGTAAAGGATATAGACAACCTAGTAAACACTCTTTATGAAGAGATAGGAATACCCATACCTTTTTACATGCTTGATGCCTATATTTTTGATGCTCTCTTTAGAAAAGAAAAAGGCTTCAGTGGAATTTATAATAGAATGGTTCCCAATAAAGATATTTTAGATTCCGAAAAAGAGAAGACCTTTTTATTGCATATTGAAGAGAGATATGATAAAATTGCTAAAACCTATAATAGATTTATAGATTTTGAAAAAGGTGAAACGCGCTCACGTTCGCTTGAATTATATTCAGACTTAATCAAGCTCATATGTGAACTTGATTCGTGTGGACTTCCCGTTTCGTCGTTGCCACAACAACAACTAGTAATTGTTGCACAGCTTTTTTCGCATACGACAAAGTTTTTAGAAGCCTTTATGTCTGAAATGAGCCTTTCAAAAGATGACATACAAATGATTAGCACATCACTTGATGGCATGACAGAAAGTTTTGAAGATGTTTCTGCAGACTTAATAATTGCAATGGGAAAAAATAACTCAGATGGATTTTCCATCATATAACACATAATCAAATTAAAAAGGATAAAAACATGGACAAAAAATCACTAGAAGCCGTAGCTACATCAGTTCGAAGCTTGGCGATGGATGCAATCCAAAAAGCAAACTCAGGCCACCCAGGACTTCCACTTGGCTGTGCTGAACTCGCAGCAGTATTATATGGGGAAGTAATGAAGCACAACCCGAAAGATTCCAAATGGATCGATAGGGATCGCTTTATTTTATCTGCTGGGCATGGATCAATGCTTGCATATTCAATTTTACACTTAAGTGGCTACAAAATTACTTTGGATGATATTAAATCTTTTAGACAAGCACACTCAATATGTGCAGGTCACCCTGAGTATGGAATAACAGATGGCCTTGATGCTACTACGGGTCCTCTTGGGCAAGGTATTGCAATGGCTGTTGGCATGGCTCTTGCTGAAAGCATGCTTGCTGCAAAATTTAATACAGCTAAGCACACAATAGTTGATCACTACACCTACACGCTTCTTGGAGAAGGATGTCTCATGGAGGGTATTTCATCAGAAGCATGTAGCTTTGCTGGAACCATGAAACTTGGAAAACTTATAGCTTTTTACGATAAAAACCACATTTCTATTGATGGCTCTACTGATATTACTTTTGCTGAAGATGTTGCAAAAAGATATGAAGCGTATGGCTGGCAAGTATTAAAAGGCTCAATGTACAACATGGAAGAAATACTCTCTCTTGTTGAACAAGCAAAAAAAGATGATCGCCCAAGTTTAATTATGCTCGATTCTGTAATTGGAAAAGGCGCACCTACTGTTGCTGGAAAAGCTGCTGCACATGGCGCACCTCTTGGAAAAGAAGGTATCGAAGCTGCTAAAAAAGAATTAGGACTTCCAACAGATAAAGATTTCTATGTAGTACCTGAAGCATATTCGTACTTTGAAGAAAAAGCAAAAGCATTTGAAAAAAGCCAAGAAGATTGGAATACAACATTTGCTGCTTGGAAAGCTGAAAATGCAGATCTTGCAAAAGAATGGGATGCATACCAAAACGGAAAAGCTATTGCAGAAGTAGCACTTCCTGAATACAAAGAGGGAGATTCTTTGGCTACAAGAAACGCATCTGGCGCTGCATTATTAGAATTTAGCAAAGTGTATAAAAATCTTGCAGGTGGAGCAGCTGACTTACAAGGGCCAAATGTTACAAAACTTGCTGATACTGTAGATTACAGCGCAAAAACTCCTGAAGGTCGCTACGTTCGTTGGGGTATTCGTGAATTTGGTATGGCAGCTATGTGTAATGGTATGCAATTACACGGAGGCTTAAGAGCATTCTGTGCAACATTTATGGTTTTCGTTGATTACATGAGACCTGCACTTCGCTTATCTGCGCTTATGAAGCAACCAGTTATTTATATTCTTACACATGATTCTATTTTAATTGGTGAAGATGGACCAACGCACCAACCAGTTGAAACATTAGCAAGTTTACGCTGTATTCCCAATGTACAAGTTATTCGTCCAGGGGATGCAGAGGAATCAAACCTTGCATGGGAAATGGCGATGAACAGCACAGAAACACCAGTTTGCTTAGGCTTTAGTCGACAAAACATTACTGTTTTCAAAAAAGATGACCCAGATTGGAAAAATACTGCAAAGTGTGGTGCATATGTTGTACAAAAAGGGGCTGAAAAAGCAGATGTAACAGTTTTAGCAACTGGCTCTGAAGTTTCATTAGCACTTGAAGCGTCTAAACTTGTTAGCGGAAAGACAGTTCGTGTTGTTTCTGTTTTAGATAGGGAATTATTTTCTCGACAAGATGAAAAGCTTAAAAAGACAATTATTGGAGAAGGCCGCGTAGTTGTTGCAGAGGCAGGATCTAAAATGGGTTGGGAAGAGTTTGTTTCTTCTAAAGAAGACTTATTCTGCATTGACCGCTTTGGCGAATCTGCTCCTAGTGGCGACGTTGCCAAAATGCTAGGATACACCGCAGAACACTTAGCAAAAATTATTGCACGATAAATTGAAAAAGGTTGCCAAACGGCAACTTTTTTTGTGTTGTTCACACTGTATTACAAGTAACACTTGCAATCTTTTCTTATAATCTATATATTAAGCACAAGGAGATTGTATGAAAAAATTACTTTTAATATTATACATTACAGGGATTTTTACATCGTGTGATACTTTGTTTGGTGCTAAAGATGAAAAAGAAGTTCAAATTGGAGTTTCTCCAGTAGGACTAGAAGAAACAGAAGAAAGCATATTTAAAGCATTAGGACAAGGTTTTGATAAAACTGACTTTACAAGATATATAACCTATATAGGAATGCATCCTGATAATAATACAGAATACACAACCATTCATATAAAAAATGATAACTCAGAGCTCGTATTTGCAAGTTTTACACTTTTTGGTTCAACAGAAAACATTAATGAGGTAAAAAGAGGGCATGTTGAATGGTATGACATAGAAGTAGATAACTCTTTAACACCAAACGGAAACGTGGTAATTGGAAATGAATACGAATACTATGATACAACATTTAAAAAGGCTCTTTATTTTACACATGAAAGTGATGCAGACGCCTATACAACAAAATTAAATATGTGGTGGCAAGCGAATTATGCAGAATACGACGCTTTTTTTGTAAAAGAAAACGGTGAGAAGGAGCTGTATGTATACATAGGACAGGACAACCCAAATGGTGGAGTAAATGTTGTTTGGGGACAGGAAACGCTAACAACTTACTTTATAGTGCCTTAAAAATTAATCTCACCAGACAAAAAAATGCTATGCAGATTTGCATAGCATTTTTTACGTATTATTCTGCCCTCAATGAAGTATTTTTTACCACAACATCGTGACTTGAGCCTTCACTTATAGAAGCTTCTGAAACGAGGGTAATTTTTGCCTTTTCTTGAAGTTCTGCAATACTTAGAGAACCACAGTTACACATTGTGTGCCTAATTTTATTCATAGACATAGTAACATTGTCATGCAAAGTACCTGCATACGGAACATATGAGTCTACACCTTCTTCAAAAGAAAGCTTTGCCCCGCCTCCCATATCGTAGCGTTGCCAGTTTCGTGCACGGTTTGAGCCTTCACCCCAGTATTCTTTTACATAATTGCCATTAATAATAAGTTTGTTTGTAGGGCTTTCATCAAAACGAGCAAAATATCGCCCAAGCATTACAAAATCTGCGCCCATTGCAAGGGCTAACGTCATGTGGTAATCGTGTACAATACCGCCATCAGAGCAAATTGGAATATAAATGCCTGTTTTTTTAAAGTATTCATCTCTCGCTGCAGCAACCTCAATTGTTGCAGTTGCTTGTCCACGTCCGATTCCCTTTTGTTCACGAGTAATACAAATCGAACCGCCGCCGATACCAACTTTTATAAAGTCCGCTCCAGCTTCTGCTAAAAACATAAAGCCCTCACGGTCTACAACATTTCCAGCCCCTATTTTTACATCTTGGCCAAAGTTCTTTTTAACCTCTGCTATAGTTTTTGATTGCCATTCTGAAAAGCCTTCAGACGAATCAATACAGAGAATATCTACTCCTGCTTCTAAAAGAGCAGGAACACGTTCCATATAATCGCGAGTATTAATACCAGCCCCTACAATATAACGGCGCTGAGCATCTAAATTTTCTAATGGATTTTCTTCATGTGCATCATAATCTTTTCTAAAAACCATTGACTTTAAGCAACCATTGGAATCAATAATAGGAAGAGAGTTAACCTTGTGCTGCCAAATAAGTTCATTCGCCTCGCTTAATCGTATTCCATCCTTGCCTGTAACAAGGTCTTTAAACGGGGTCATGTAGTCTTTTATTTTTGCATCTTCTCCTGCAAAGGACAATCGAAAATCTCTACTTGTAAGAATCCCAACAAGTTTTCCACCTGGACTTCCGTCTTCAGTAATTGCAATTGTTGAATGACCCGTTTTTTCGGTAAGAGAAACAGCATCTGCAAGAGTATTTTCAGGAGAAAGATTTGAATCCGAAATTACAAATCCTGCTTTATGATGTTTTACACGCGAAACCATTGCAGCTTGATCTGCAATTGATTGAGATCCATAAATAAATGAAACTCCGCCTTCTTTTGCTAAAGCTACAGCCAAAGTATCATTTGACACCGATTGCATAATAGCTGAGACTAAAGGAATGTTCATTGAAAGAGAAGGTTCTTCACCCTTTTTGTATTTAACTAATGGTGTTCGCATCGAAACGTTTGATGGAACACATTCACTGGAAGAGTAGCCTGGTACAAGTAAGTACTCGGCAAATGTTCTTGAAGGTTGTTCGTAATAATAAGCCATATACTATTATAAAGAAGAGTATATGGCTTGTCAATAAGCTTGTTCTTTTCTCGGCTTGCAGTCGTGGCTTGTTTTTAAAATGTTCCTATTTTTTTGTAAATCTTAAAACCTGTATAGGGCACTTACACCGAAGGTGGTCAACTCTAAAATATTTCCAGGAGATTCTATATGAATATCAAGTAAAAAATCTTCTTCTAGAATGAAGCCCACACCAAAACCTGCTAGAAATGTAGTGGTAAAGTGAAAGTCGTATTCGTTAAATGCGGTATTTATTCGAATTATCGTACTATCCCAGTTTAGTCCATAGGATACCCCGCCTCTAAATTCAAACCACTCGGTTGGTTTAATAGATATACCCATATTAAGCCCTGCATATGTATCGTAAGAATCAATAACTCTTTTATCATTTGGAGTTGATGACTCGATAATAACATCATTTTCTTTTTCAACATAACTGCGAATGGTATCTTGGCGTCTGGCATAATCAAAGCCTGCATAGGGTTCTGCTAACACAAGAATGTTATCTTTAAACCAAGCTAAAGATGCGCCTCCATCGATGCCTATTGTATAGCTGTTTCTATCACTATAGGTAGCTTGAATAGAATTAGTTTGTGCAGTGGCACCTGTCCCAACGACAGTAAGGTATTCTTCCACAGGGTTACCAAGGCTATCAATATCTACACCAACATTTACACCTGTTCGAAGCGTTACAAGGGGTCCAAAAGATACTGGAAACTCTATTTGAGGAAAGGCAAAAAGTGTTGCTGCATTTTTTGATTCTGTCACGGTTGTTGTTCCATCTGAATCTACATAAGAGTCTGTTACGCTTGTTGTTCTATCGTAAATAAGGCCTACCGTGGTGTAAAAATTGTATACATCTGGAACTCGATGGGACAGCCCAAGCTCATATTCTTCTTTCGTAGCCTTTGTACCTGCAATAGCTACAGCATCTTCAATTGTTTTTGTATCATTTCCTGTTTTTGAAAACCTTGTATGTATTCCAAAGTCATTCCATGCAAATGCAATGCGAACATTATACGATGACTCGTCGGTTCTCGTATTGCTCGTATCTGTTGTAATGTTTCCACTAGCCTGTTCATCTCGAAAGGCATCTATTTGATAATCGGCAATAAACCCTACAGCCATTTCATCGCCAATTGGCGTTGCCCAAACACCTTGCAGATTAGGGCTATACACAACACCACCATCGCCAAGGTAGCCCGTAGCAAAAAAAGGTCTGGCAATGTCTACAATACCTTTTGCATGAATACTATCGGCTTCTGTTCCCATAGTAAACATTGTAGACTGCCTACTTGCAGAACTTGCAAAACCTGTTCTTGGATCTTGAGAAAATAGGGTAATTGTAGGATCTGCCCAAACAAAGCTAAAGAGCATTAAAGCAATTGCGAAAAGAAACGCTTTTTTCATAGTAACCTCCATTATAATAACAAATAGACTTTTCTATAGTTACAGTATATATCACTTGACAAAACTGGTCAACCTGTATGTTTTTGAATAATAATATTATTTTTTTTCTATCTAAATTCAGATTTTTTGCCGATAGTGAAAAACATAGATTTTATTTTTTAAATGTGTTATAGTTATTATACTATGAAACTTTTATCATGGAGGATTTTTATGAACGCAAAAAAAATACTTTTTTGTTCAGTGATGTGTGCACTAAGCCTAGCCGTTTTTGCATATAATCCACCTTTATCAGGGGAAAACCTGTACAATTTCACAAGCCCTTCGATGCTCTCAGGCGAAGCATCAACAGCAGGTGGCTCTCTTTTTCAAGCATATCCAGGGCACATAGGTATTAACCCCGCAATTCCTGCAGGAGAACAACGCATTGTAATAGATGCTGCTTACTCTGGATTAATTGGACAACACAAAACCGAGAATTATGGCCAAGCATTTAGTGCAGGCACAATGATTCCATCTCGTTTTGGTGTTTTTACTGCAAATGTACAAGGCATTTTTGTGCCATTTGAAGATATGAATTTTCAAGATAGCTTTACTATAAGAACAGCATATTCAAAAGATGTGCTTGATAATTTATATGTTGGTCTTGGACTTTCAGGAACATTTGGCTCAGACTGGGGTGTAGCTGCAGATATTGGCTTTATTTATGCTATAGAAGAACTTTCTTTTTTACCATTTATGAGCGATGTTCGACTCGCAGCGTCTTTAACACAATTAGGAAAGGTATACAATCCACAGAGCCTAGGTGTTAAAGGGGCAACAGTTGCTTCTACAGGTTTTCCATCATTGGCAACACCGCGTTTAGGTTTTGCTGGAACACTTTTTGAAACAGAGCAAGTAGTTTCGGGTCTATCTCTTGATGCATCTTTTCCAACATTTCAAAATGTTGTTTTTGATACAAACTTGAGCTTTTTGTTTTTTAACATAATACGTCTATCAACAGGATGGCAATTTAACCTTGTTGAAACATTAGAAGGAAAAGCAAATTACTATCCAAGCGTTGGCTTGAGCATAAAGTTAAATATTACTTCAAAAGAAGACTCTTTGCTTGGACGACAGGGTCTAGCACAAAACGAGCTTGTTACATCTGGTGGCTATAAACAGCTTAACAACAATGTAACTGCAGTATCGGGAAGTGCGGCTTTATACTTGGGATTAGAAGATACACAAGCCCCTGAAATTAAATTATGGGAGGATGAATAATGGTTTTTCAAAAAAAATCTAAGCATATAATTGCAATAGTCATATCAGTATGCATAATTGGCGGAATAGCTCTTTTTGCGCAATCGTCACGAGCACCGGTATATATTTCGCCAAACAACGATGGTATTCAAGATGAATTAACAATTCCTCTTTCTATTCAAGATACCCGCTACATAAGTGAATGGGCTCTTGTTATTGAAGACAGCAACGGAAATGTTGTGAGAACAATTGGCAACAAGGTTGCTCTTCCAGAAAGTTTAACTTTTTTTAGCTTTTTTAGACAGTTATTTACCCCAAAACAAGGGGTTGAAATTCCATCTTCAGTTGTTTGGAATGGTATATTAGACTCAGGTGAAGTTGCACCAGATGGAATGTACACCTATTTTGTTCGAGCAGCTGACGACAATGGCAATGAAAGCAGAACATCATCATATGAAGTATTTGTAGATAACACAGCACCTCTTGCAACTATTACACAACCGTCAGAGTCAGCAAAAATATTTGGTGGTAGCAATAAAGCTGAGTTCACCATTAATCAAACAGGGTCTATCGAAGACTTGTGGACAGGACAAATTATTGACAGCACAGGAAAAGCTGTTCGAACATTTACATGGAAAAACTCTGAGCCAAAAAACATCGATTGGGATGGTAAAGATGATGACAGCGTAGCGGTACCTGTTGGTGCATATACCTACCGTCTTACTAGCACCGATAGGTCTGGAAATATAAACGATAGTGCTCAAATAAACAACATTATTTATGATGCGATTCCACGTGCGGTTAATATGATGGTGCAAGGTAGTCCTTTTTCACCTAATGGCGATGGAACAAAAGACACAATCGATATTTTACCTTCAATGTCTACAAGTGCCGGTCTCATAAACTGGGAAATTAACGTAACAAATTCAAGAGGATCAAGCGTGTATTCTTTTGAAGGCACCGATGAGCCACCACAAAGTATTGTTTTTGATGGTACATCTATTAATGGAACAACATTGGCAGATGGTAATTATAAACTTACATTTACTGCCCTCTTTAGCAATGGTCAAGAATCAATAATCAATAGAAATATTACTGTTGATAATACTGAACCTGTTGCGGTAGTTAAAGCCGATAAAACAATTTTTAGCCCTGATGGCGACGGAAGACTTGACACCATTACCATTTTCCAAGAAGGTTCAAAAGAAAAAGCTTGGACAGGAACAATCATAAATGAAGCAAATGAAATTGTAAAACAATGGGATTTTGGGGAAGTACCACCTGCATCAGTTGAATGGAATGGTGTTACCGATGATGGCCAAATTGTGGACGGCTTTTATAAGTACGTACTTGCAAGTACTGACCTTGCCGGCAACGTAACAGAAGAACAAACAACTGCCATTGAGCTTAACACAGGTACAACAGAAGTAATACTTACTGTAAGCCCAGATGCATTTAGCCCTAATGGGGATGGTTCAAAAGACGCACTAACATTCTCACCTATTATCAGAACAAATACGGGTATTGCAGAATACACACTTTCAATTCTAGATGCAAACGGACAAACAGTGCGAACATTTAGTGAAAAACGAAGCTTACCAAGAAGCATTTCATGGAATGGTCTAACTGATGAAGGAACACGTGCAACAGATGGTATGTACTCAGCTTCATTGTATACACTTTCTAATAACGGAAGTGAAACAACAGTGACAACTCAAAACTTTGAGCTCGATTCAACATATCCTGAAGTTACAATTAGTGCTCCATACACTCTTTTTAGCCCTAATGGCGATGGAAACAAAGACACAATTCCATTAAGCATTATATCAAGCGATGAAGAATTATGGACAGCAACCATTACAGCAAATGCAAATAACGAAGTAGTTAAATCGCTTAGCTGGAACACACGGGTACCAGGAGGATCATTTAGCTGGGACGGAACTGATGAAGCAGGAAACGTTGCCCTTGATGGAAGCTATACATTTACTATTACAAGCACCGATAAAGCTGGTAACACTGTAGAAGCTTCAGTTGAAAACATTGAAATTGACAACAGACTTGCCACTGCATATGTTACAATTGAAAGAGAAGCATTTAGTCCGAACAACGATGGACTCTTAGATACCCAAACATTTAGTATTCGAACAAGTGTTGCAGATGGCATTAGTTCTTGGGCTTTTACAATTAACAACACCGCTACAGGCGCCGTTGTACAAGAATGGAACAGCGAAGATCAAGCAAATGTGCCACAAATAATTGAATGGGATGGTATTACCGCTGATGGCATGATTGCAGAAGGTACATTAACTGCAAACCTTGAATTAAACTATGAAAAAGGTGATATTGTTTCAGTAACATCTTCTCCATTTATAAGTACTATCAAAGCTCCTATGCTTTCAGTACAAACAGCCCCAGAATATTTTAGTCCTGACAACGATGGTTCAGATGACGATTTATTCATTAGACTTCTTGGAGAAAGTGCCGTACCATTTACTTCATGGTCATTTGAAATAAAAGATCCTCAAAACAACAGGGCATTCTGGTCTACATCAGGTAAAGCTTCAATTACAGAAAGAATTATTTGGGATGGTCGAAGTAATTCTGGCGAACTTGTACAATCTGCAGTTGACTACCCATACGTATTCACCGTAACAGACTCTGTTGGAATGACAAGTACCGTAGAAGGCATCATTCCAATTGATGTTCTTGTTATCCGTATTGGCGATGTATTAAAAATGCAAGTTCCATCTATTATTTTTAGAAGTGATAATGCCGACTTTGCAGGAAAAAATGTAGACCCACAACGAGGTCTTGACCAATCGGTAATTGATAACAACGAAAGAGTTCTAAAACGTATTGCAGAAATTTTGAATAAGTTTAGGGACTACAACGTAACTATTGAAGGCCATGCTAATAATATTAGTGGCACCGAAGCAGAAGAAACATCAACTGCAAACGGAAACATTCCACTCGTACCTCTCAGTGAAGATAGAGCCGAGTACGTAAAAGACAAACTTGTCGAATACGGTATAAACGCAAACCGTTTAAGCACCGTAGGTAGAGGTGGCCGCGTACCAGTTGCCGCCCTAGACGACAGGGAAAACTGGTGGAAGAATCGACGTGTAGAATTTATACTTAACAAGTAATTTTTTTGAGAGAAGCCCATGCATTTTGTTTTGCATGGGCTTTTTTTATGGATTTTAACTTTTTACTGTCTATAACAAAATTGGTAAGCTCTCCAAAAGCTTTTTACGCTCTTTCCAGTCTGGCATGTGAGTAGCAACACAAGCATAAAAATGTTTAGAATGGTTTGGGTGCAAAAAGTGCACAAACTCGTGCAGCATTACATATTCAATGCAAGGCCGTGGAGCTTCAATAAGTTTTTTATTAAGCGTAATTATGCCTTTTTTTGTTGCACAAGAGCCCCACCTACTTTTCATATTACGCATTTTCATTTCTGGATACGAAACACCGTACTTAGAAAATATCTTATGCGTTTCTTCCATTATTTG
>CAYJOZ010000007.1:0-23521 GCA_964371925.1 uncultured Treponemataceae bacterium
AAATTGGGCTCGCCTTGCAAAAAGCAGACTAATTGTATTACAAGCTGAAAATAAAATATAATAAATCAAAAATTAAGTCCATGGGGTTGCAATGTATAAATACTTTTTAGTTTTTTTGTTTATGTTAACCTCGTGTGGCTTAAAAACATTTTATCTAATAGAGCCACCTTACAATGCAGAAACTGCTAATCCTGCTGACGGGACCTTAGTAAGTACTCCTTATTTAACGAACGAGTTTATATTTACTGCACGCAATCTTACTACATCTACATTTATTAGCCCTGGAACAGATATATATTACAGAATTTATGCAAGCCAAGAAGACTTACAAATAGATGCAAAACGTATAAATGATGCAAATGATGAAGATTCAAATAGCGGATTTAAACAGCTTGAAAGCCTTGGGTATAAGCGCCTTACATCTTCTTTAGGCGGAGAAAACACCTTAATTAATTCGGCAGGTGGTAGAATTCGAGTACGTCTAGCTGATTCTAATAACGATGCAAGTATTGAAGTTTCAGGTGTTTTTATCGGTAAGCCGATACGATGGAATGGACACTACTTTAACTTTGACTCTACTTATAACAGCGAGGATGATGATTATGCTATACCTGTAGAAAGTGATGAAGATTATAAAGCTGGAAGTGAAAGTGGATATATGTATGTAAATGCATATGCTGTATCAAGTGGTATGGATACAACAACATTTGTTGCCGTTCAAAGTGAACTGTTATCGCTAGGATTCACAGCTCACGAACTAAAATAAACTTATCTAAAAAGCGTCTGTTTTATTGCCGCTAAAAAATCAGGGTAATCAGTGAAAACCTCGAAACTAGGGTTATCCTCTATGATGTGTTTAGGTGCTTTGAATAAAAAGCCTTTTTCACTTTGTTTTATCATTTCAAGATCATTAAAAGAATCACCAGCAGCAATGACAGAAAGCCCCATACTTTGAAATCCTTTTACTGCATGATATTTTCCATTATGTTGACGCATTGAATAATCTACAATTTCATCATCATTGTTTATAATAAGTTCATTACAAAAAATTGTGGGCATACCGAGTTTTTTCATTAAAGGAAGTGCAAATTGAGAAAAAGTATCAGAGAGAATAACTGTTTGGCAGTTAAGTCTTAATTCATCTAAAAAGTCTTTTGCTCCTTCCATAGGATTGAGAGTCGCAATAACATCTTGTATATCTTTTAGTTTTAAGTTGTGTTCTTTTAAAATGCTAAGACGCTTTTTCATTAATACATCATAATCACTAATATCTCTAGTCGTAAGTCTTAAATCTTCAATACCAGTTTTTTCAGCCACAGCTATCCAAATTTCTGGTACTAATACACCTTCTAAATCTAAACAAGTAACAAACATCTTATACCTCTATTAAAACTACAGTGTATCTAAAAGCCACTGCTTGAATGTATCATAATTATTTTGCATTGGAATTGAATTATCTTTAAGCATCATGACTTTTTCTAATCTACTCGGAAGTGGTGGCTCTCGACCAGTCGCATCTTTTACAATTTCAGAAAATTTTGCAGGATGCGCTGTTCCAAGTATTATACCTACTGCTTTATTATCTACAACAGATTGAGCCCAACTTGGGATATTTGAAGAAATTCCAGGATTATCTTTTGATGTCTTAAATCCTGACATTAATGAAAGTAGGCCACCTTTACGTATTTCTTGCCATGCTTTCCACGCAATAGCTCCATGCGGGTCTATAATGCAGCCAGTTTTTTCTATATGGTTTAATATTCCTTCTTTTATTCCCATGTCATCTGTCCAGTATGATGCCATTATTTCTTTTAGTTCATCATAACTATACATAGACATCATTCTTTCAAAATTACTTGGAGCACCTACATCCATTGCATTAGCTAAAGTGGCTATAGATGGACGCGGCTCATATGTACCCGAAACTAACCAATCTGGAATTGTTTTATTTGCATTTGTAGCAGCAATGAATCCTGTAATTGGTCCCCCCATTTTTTGTGCAATGAGGCCAGATGTAAGGTTACCAAAGTTTCCTGATGGAACGGTGAAAATAATTGAAGGGTCATCAATTTTATTGTTATGCCAGCTTTTGGATTTTACAAGTAGCGATGAATACATATAATAAAAACTTTGTGGTAAAAGTCTAGAAATGTTTATTGAGTTAGCAGATGAAAGTCTTAGCTTTGTACGAACAGATTCATCGGTAAATGCAGTTTTAACCAAACGCTGACAATCATCAAAGGTTCCATCGACTGCTAATGCTCGGACGTTACCTGTAAATGTGGAAAGTTGTTTTTCCTGAAGAGGGCTTATTTTCCCTTCTGGGTAAAGAATTGTGACATCAATTCCTGGAAGGTTATGAAATGCACTACCAACTGCGCTTCCCGTATCTCCAGATGTTGCAACCAAAATATGTAAATTATCGTTTTCACCTTCATTGAAATATGCCATTAATTGAGCCATAAATCGAGCCCCTACATCTTTAAAAGCACATGTGGGTCCATGGTATAGTTCTAAAACATATGTGACAGGATCAACTTGTGTCACAGGTACATTAAAGGGATAGCAATTAATAATAATTTCTTGAAGCTTTTCATCGCTGATTTCTTCACTACAGTAGAGTTTTGCCATTTCATATGCAATATCTCTAAATGATGGCGGAACAGGTTTGTCTAATATTGTTCTGCTAAGTTTGGGATATGAAGTAGGAACATATAATCCACCGGTAACCGAACTCATACCATTTAAAACTGCAGTACGTAAATCAACTTCGACTGAGCTGTCTCTTGTATCTAAATATTTCATTTATGATTCTCCAAATAGAATGTACCCCTATAGTATATACATTATGGTATTCCTGTTCAAGTACTATTGACACTTATATTGCATAGCATATATAATTAACAGGTGAAAAAAATATTAATCTATTTCATTATTATTTTATTTATTTTCTTGTCTTTTGCTTGTGATCACTTATTTTTAAACAACAATTCTTCAAATAAAACTATATATACCTCAGCAATTTATGTTAATCAAGTCCAATCTAATATCTCAGAAATATCTAGTACAATACATAATAATTTAAATAGTGCTCTAACTGAAATAATTGAAAGTGCTGAATCTTCACCAGTTGATGTAGAGTACTCAATTGTTTTTTCAGGTTTGCTAGAAGAAAGTAATATCTCAATAGATTACAGTGGTGAAAAAAAACTATCTATAACTATCTCTGGAATTAGTAGCGGTGCAACAATTAGTGCACAAAAACTTTCAAGCGTATTGCGCATAAGTGGTGAAAACTTAAAGCTTGTCCTCGGTGAAAAGCTGACTCTCACAAATGGATTGTCAGAAGAAGGCGGTGGCATACATGTTCTTGGTTCTACTCTTGAAGTTGATGGTGCAACCATAGCGGGAAATGTAGCTTATTTTGCCGGCGGGGGTATCTATGTAAAAAATGGTACCTTCAAAATGCTTAAGGGGTTAATAACTCAAAACATAGCCACTGGAAAAGGTGAATCATTTCCTGGTGCAGACGATAGCTTTATTGGCCATGGTGGAGGCGTGTATCTAACCGGCAGTAAAACGTCTGTCTATGATAATGAGAAAAATGAATTTATAATTTCTGATACATTCTCATCTCTTTATTTAGAAGGTGGTCGTATTGAGAATAATACTGCTACAAGCCAGTATGGTGGAGGTAGTGGAGGTGGAGTGTACCTTCATCACAATGTTGATGCAAAAAAAACTAATGCAGTAATTATACAGAATAACAATGCAACTTATGAAAAGGATATATGTGAGTTTTATAGCTCATTCTCACTAGTAGCAAGTTAATAAAAATTCTCTGCAAAAGTTGCACATTCTGACCAGATAGCTTGAAGATTATATCCGCCTGAATCGCCATCAATGTCGAGCACTTCTCCTAAAAAATAAAGGCCAGTTTCTAATTTAGATTCAAAGGTTTTAGGGTTTATTTCTTTTAAGCTAATACCGCCCGCTGTACACATGCACGTTTCAAAGCCTTCAACTTTTTTTATAACAACAGGATACGAAAAAAGTGTATCTAGTAGTAATATAATCTGTTTATGCGAGATTTCGCATAATTTTTTTGTCGTATCAATTTTATGGTAATTGCAGAAATGTTGTAAAAGTTTTTTTGGAAATTCGTATCTTTTAAAAGCTGTAAATATAGTTTCATTTTTTGATTCAAATAATGTAGACTCTAGTTGCGCTCTTTTTGTCTGTAAAAAAGAAATTGTAAGTGTATCATTTTCGGAAAAATCCCTCGAATTGTCTATAATAACCGGCCCAGAATATCCTTTATGAGTAATTAGAAGTGCACCTGTAAATGACTTTTTTCCAACCCTAACCATCGCCTCATGAAATGCTATCCCTGAAAAAGAGGCTAAATCATGATTATGTGCATAAATACTTGCTAACGATGGTGTTTGTTTAATTATGCTATGACCAAAATATTTTGCAAAATCGTACCCATCTCCAGTTGAGCCAGTTTTAGGAAAGCTTTTTCCGCCGGTTGTAATAAGAACTTTTTTTGCATGCAACGGGCCCTCTATTGTATTGACAAAAAAAACATCATCATTTTTGTGCACACTTACTACGTTACACTGTAATTTAGTTTCAATATTTTTTACTTTTTGTAAAAAAAGATCTTTTATCTCTTGTGCCTTCATTGACTCTGGGAAATACTTTCCATCTTCCCTGCATCTCACTTTTATACCGTTTTCTTCAAAAAAGGAAATTATATCATCCACAAAGAAATTATAAAAAGCATTTCTTAAAAATTGTCCGTTTTTTCCATATCGCTGTAAAAAATATTCTACTGTTCCTGAGTGCGAAAAATTGCACGCTCCGCTTCCCGTAGTTAATAGCTTTTGTAGCGGGCTTGCTTGTTTTTCTAAAATAAGTATTTTTAATGTATTATCTTTTTCTAGGAGTTTTATTGCCGAGAAATAGCCTGCAACGCCTCCTCCAACAATGATAAGATCATATAGCTTCATATACTTTAGTATAGCAAAAAAATAAAAAAAATATAAGTCCTTTCTTACTTGCATTAAACTAATAATTAGATTATAGTAATTTACAAGTGACAATTAGATGAGGTGCGTCTTCATGGGTAAAACAATAGCTCGAATACATTTATCAAATTTTGAGCATAACATAGACGAAATAAAAAAAATTACAAAAAATAAAAAAATTTGTTTAGCGTTAAAGGCAAATGCCTATGGGCATGGTGCTATACCAATCGCAAAAAAAGCTGAATCATTAGGTATCGAATTTTTATCTGTTGCTACGGTGGGTGAGGCCATTGAACTGAGAAGGGCAGGGATAACGTCACCTATTTTACTGTTAAGCTTATGCCACAAATGCGAAGTATCAGATCTTATAACATACGAAATAACACCTCTTGTGGCAGACATTGAGTTTGTTGATATCTTATTACAGGAGCTGAACAAATACCCAGGCAAAATGCTACCAGTTCATATCAAAATTGATACAGGCATGTCACGTCATGGGGTACAAGAAAAAGATGCCTATACACTCGCATCTCATATACAAAATAGTGCTTCTCTGTATATCGAAGGTACGTGTACTCATTTTGCTGTTGCTGATTCAATCTTAGAAGAAGATGTTGCATTTACAAAAAAGCAAATTGATATTTTTTACAAGATTGTCCAGAACCTAAAAACGAAGGATATAGATTGCGGACTATTACATTGTGCTGCATCGGGTGGAATTCTAGTCCATCAAAACTCACATTTTGATATGGTACGTCCTGGTATACTTGCGTATGGTTATTTTCCTTCAATGGAACTGCATAGTGCTTTTAAAAGACAAGATGTTTGTATTAAGCCTGTGATGGAGCTTATAACGTATGTTGTTGCTCTCAAAGACATAGATAGCGGTCAAAGTGTATCGTATGGTAGAAAGTGGACAGCATGTTCAAATACAAGAATTGCAACACTTTCTATAGGTTATGGAGATGGACTTAATAGAATGCTTTCTGATCAGCTCTCTGTTACAATACGTGGCAAGCAGTATCCTGTTATTGGTAGAATTTGTATGGATCAGTGTGTCATTAATCTTGATCATGATGATTCCATACAGCGATGGGATGAAGTAATAATTTTTGGTGAGAATGAACTTTGTAATTCTGCAATGGATATAGCAAATACGTTAGGAACTATTCCTTATGAGGTTCTTTGCGCAATTGCATCAAGAGTAAATAGAATCTACGATTAATATTATCCAAGGAATGTGAATACGGTAATTAAAACTACAACAAGCAATACAATGCAAATAGCATATATCCAAATTGGTAAAGGATCATCACTGCTGCGTTTTTTTGGCACTGAGGTTAATGAGTAAGGTGCTCCACTGGCTCGATTCTTCTTGTTTCGAGTGTTTTGTTGCTTTCTATAGGCCTTTCTTCGTTGATTTGGAGTTAAACTTGTATCAAATGGCGAACCGTCCATTGCATATCCACATGCAGGGCAACCATTTTCAAATAAAAAATGTTCTCCTGTTAGTTCACAAGCAGGACAGCGAACTGAAGAAAAAAATCTGCCGCAATTAGGGCAAAACTTAGCATCCCCGACTACCTCTGTATCACAGGACTCGCAAAAAAATCGGGCTTTTTTGTTCTCTTTCATGTTTTAAATATAGCATAATATAAATATTTATGCTACTAAAAATACAAAAAAATAAAAAAAAAGATGTATGTCCTCTAAAAAAACAGAGGCACATTCTCAATTATACTCTTTTTTAAAAGGAATTAGTAGATATTGTGTTATAATTTGAAAGTTTTACGGGCTTAGAAATTGAAGTTTTTATTTTAGTGCGATGTCTTTTTTCTAAAAACATGTAACTTTTTTTAAGCTGTGTTGTTGTAAGTATAGTAGGTAAGCATTGTACAGATAACATCCTCATAAACACCTGTACATGTTTAATTTTTCTTACCTCCTCTTCCTTTTCCCCTTTTTTGCGTATGCATTAAAGGGGATTTCTTTTGATATTCTTGAATGTTTTAAAGAATTGCGTTACAATACACGAATAATTCGCTCCTATTGAGCTTAATAAGGACCATGATTGATTACCTTACAAAATGTATCTAAATACTACGGAAAAGTTAAAGTTTTACACAATGTAAGCTTTACGGCACCAACTCATTCAATTACTGCGCTACTTGGATTAAATGGTGCTGGTAAAACGACATTACTAAAAGCAATTGCAAGTATGCATTATGTTGATTCTGGTCACATATCTGTTAATGGCATAGATACTTTTTCTAATGTACTTGAAAATAAGTCACAAATTGGCTTTGTTGCAGATCACAGTATTTTTTATCCAGATTATACAGTATACGAATACCTTATTAGCAATTGCTCAATTATGTTTCCATCATTAGATAAAATAGTCAAAAATGAAAAGATTCAATCAGTAATTGAACTTTGCAATCTTCAAAAGGTTTTAGGTAATAAAATAAAAACTCTGTCGAAGGGATATACTCAGCGTTTAGCATTTGCGGTAGCTTTGCTTCACAACCCCCCTGTGCTATTGCTTGATGAGCCGACTTCAGGTTTGGACCCACAACAGATTGTTGAGATGAGAAAGCTAATATTTCAGTTACAAAAAGATAAGACAATCATTCTGTCGACTCACCTTATGCAAGAGGTAGAAGCCTTATGTTCAAGTATCGCTATTATTCATGAAGGCATTTTGAGAGCGTTTGGAAGTAAAAGTGATATATGTCTAGATACAAAATGTGATAGTTTAGAAAAAGCCTTTTTACATATAATTACTGAAGAGCAAAAGGTGGATGTGGATGAAATGTAATTATACTTTTTTTCAACTGTTTAAGCGAGAGTGTTATAGTTTATGCATAAGTCCTGCTACGTATTTAGCATCCTTATTCTTTTTGCTTTCAAATGCAGTGTACTTTTTTTATATTAATCATTTTTTCGTACTAAACGTAGGAAGCTCTGATTTACGATTCTTTTTTTCTTTTTTCCCTATTAGTTTAATTTTAGTTGTTCCAACGCTCACTATGGGACTATGGCCTAAGCACGACATAGAGTCGATTCTCCCTATTACTTCATTGCAGTATATTGTTGCAAAATGGCTGTCAACATTTACCATTGTAACGTATATGGTGCTTTCAAGTTTAGTAATAGTCTTCGTAGTGTCATTTTTTGGCTATGTTGATATTCATCTTGTTTTATCATCGACAATTGGAGTTTTCTTTTTATCTATCAGCCTGTGTGCGTTTGGGCAGTTGTGTACAGTTTTACTAAAAAATCAAGCTTCCTCATTTTTTGTAACAGCTATAGGTCTAGCGTTGTTCACTTTTAATGGGCAGATTGCTCAAGGTAGTTTTTTTCAAAATGGAGTGGTATCTGGATTTATAAGTTTTCTTTCATTTTCGAGGAATTTTGATGCATTTTCAAAAGGAATTATAGATACTAGAAATGTCTTGTTTTATCTTATTGTGACATTGGTTTGTTTTCTGTTGTCAGCTTTTGTTCTTGAAAAGAGAAAATTTGGTTTAATTCAAACTGCAAACAGAAAAAGACTGCAGATTATTACGTCACTAACTTGTTTATTTTTGCTACTAGGGCTATGGAATAGTCAAGTATATTATTATCGCTTTGATATTACTAGTAATAAAAGGTTTTCCTTATCCGAGTATACGAAAGAAGTTATAGATTCTCTTGATAATACAGCATCAATAACATATTTTATAACCCCTGAGCTAACTAGTGCATTCCCTCAAAGCAGAGATATAACAGATTTTTTATATGAATATTCAAATTATGCTGATTCTATTCATGTAAGAATTGTTAACCCAAGTACTATAGAATATGAAAATTCTTTAGCATCATTAGGAATTACAAAGTTAGATATACCGACAATAAAAGATAACGAATCGCTCATTATTCAAGGATATTCTGCAGTGGTTGTTGAATATCAAAACAAAACAGAAGTTATACCGTTTTTGCTAGATACCTCGACGCTTGAATATGATATTGCAGGAAGAATTCAATCCTTAAGTAATTCTCTTAATAGATCTGCATTTGTTTTAGTTGGCAATGATCTTTCCTTGTCAGCCGATTATCCTCTTGTGGTACCTTTTCTTGAAAATTCTGGTTTTTCAGTAAAAGAGCTGACTCCAAATGATATTTTAAGTACTTCAAATATAGATTTAAACACCCCAATCATTATTCTTGGTTCTTCACATTTAACCGAAAATCATATACGAGGTATCAATTCTTTTATTGAAGTTGGCGGCAAAGTCTTTTTTTCTGTTTCACCAATTACAATTGATCTTGATACGTGGATTGCATCTTTTAATCAAGATAGCTCTCAGCCAATGATTGATTTATTAAAAACGTATGGTGTAGTTTTGAATAATTCATTGCTTCTTGATGAAAATTCTTTAGTAACAAGACTTTTATCTAGTGAAGGTGAAACAGTGGAGCTTGCTTATCCTTTTTTTATTGAGAGTGAAAGTATTAATGAAAACAATGATGGAAATTTTGGCAGGTTAACTAAGGGTGTATATTCTTTATGGCCGAGCCCTATACTTTTACAATCACAAGAGACTGATATTCGGCCAATAATTCAAACTTCAAGTAAGTCTTGGCTACAAGAAGCAAATATGCTGTTATTAGATCAAACAGGTGAAGCCTTTATAACAAATCCTTTTTTTGATTATACAAAGTTAAAAGATGTAGAATCAGAAAAATCACATACTATAGGTGTGCAAATATCTGATACGATGGTTGTTATTTCTGACCAATATTTTCTTTCTCGTGGCTTGTCATATATTCCTCAGGAATATGTCATTTCTAACTTTGATTTTTTAATTAATTCACTATTATGGTTAGATGGGCATCATTCGCTAATAGAACTAAAGTCTAAAAATTACAGTAATTATACTCTAAATAAGATTACAGATTTACAATTGTTTCAAGCTGTTCAGCGTAATGCACTTATTCTTTTATTGGTGTGGTATTGTTTTTCTTGTGTAATACCATATATTTATATTCAAAATAAACGTAAAAAGTATAAACGAGACTTCAAATGATTAAAAGCAATACTAAAATTCTATTTCTATGTTTAACAAGTCTACTATTGGCAATAACAGCCACTCTAGGAACTTTTTTTAACTCCGATGGAAAAAACCTCATCTTTCAAGAAACAGTGCTTCTAAACCCCTCTTACGTGGATTCTGTTGATGGTATTACGCTTCATGCATCAAATTCGTTTGAAAATTTATCAATATCACGATCAAATAACCATTTCATTGGTGAGTATGAAGGGGTCTTCTTTCCTGTAAATGTATCGAAAGTACATGAGCTTGTCTCACTAGCTTCTACACCAACCAATGCAGAGTTTATTAGTGATGACCCTTCAGTATCATCAACCTATCATGTACAAGAAGGTAGTAATCAGTCTAAGGGGCTTTCGTTTTTCAGTAGCAAAAACAATACTGAAACTATGCTATCTAAAGTATATTTCGGATTGAGCGATTTTACAGGATCAAGAAGGTATGTTCGTTCTGCTGCAAACTCTAATATCTATTTGGTACCTGATTCATACTATACATTTTTGCAAGTGATGCCTTCTGCTTGGATAGATCCAAAAATTTTTCCAGATATTTTACAAGGTAATCGATTAAAAAACACGATAAGCTCTCTTAGTTTAACCGTAGGTTTAAATGAAACGTTGTTACTTCCTGGAGATGAAAATTTTGAGGAAGACGTCCAAACAATATTATCATTGCAATCATCAAATGTGGTTCCCGTTTCACATATAATTGAAACACAACCAATAGCGGTTGTTACAGTTACCTATTATGATACATATACTATGTATTGTAGTGTGTATAATAGTGCTTCTGGGTATATTTTTGTCCCATCAAGCCCACAATTATTGTATGGACTTGATGTAAGTGCTTGGAGTTTTGAAAGGCTACTAGAGGTTTTTATTGATTAGTATTGCCAGAATCAGAGTCTCTGTTCATAAAATTAAAATTACCATTTTGAATAGCTTCATATTCAATTAAGTGAGGGTATTCTTTAAGTAGTTCTCCAAGTTTTGCCAAGCGCTCGAATTCTAAATAATCTTGAGCTGCATCATAACCTTGTAGCTCAAAAGCTTCATTAATGGCTTCTTGGGCTGCCTCTTGATATGTAGCATAAATATTTTTTGCATATGTATACATAGTTAAGTCAGGTAGAGTAACATTGTTTATATGAATAGAGGTTATAGACAAGTTAGGGTACTTATCTTGCGCATCTCTAATTAGTTCTGCATCAGAATAACTTGCAGTAACAACATAATCGGTATCATTCATGGATTCGTCAAGAATAGTATTCATAGTACTTCGCGCAATGTTCTGTGCTTTTTCTTCTAGATATGAGTCCAGCTCTTCTTGGTTTTCTATACTCATTTTATATACATCCATTGCAAGTGTTTCTGTTCGTGCATTTAATTGAATGCTAACAGAAAAATTATAGTCAAAATTTGGATTTCCTTCGAGCATTGCACTATAAATCTCTGCTGAAGGAAGGCTACCTTGTATGGTCGTCGTATATGTTTTAGGTTCAAGTGAAAAAACGCTAATCTTTGTATTTGTAGGAATAAGCCGTTCCCAACTCCATGTAAAATTTCCTGCTTGAATTATTTCAGGCTTTACACCGCCGGTTTTTGAAACCATTACACCAACACTGTCTACAGGTACAAAAAATTCAAGCCAACCCCAAATAAATGCAGCACTTCCAAAAACTAACAGAATAATTATTGATAATATTATTTTTTTCATATAAGCCTCAAAAAAATTTATTTTGCAAACATAAGTCTTGTTTTAACTTATTGCAATTAATTCGTATACATTGTAGTATATAACGTAATTAGGAACTAGTGCAAGTGTTAAAAAAACAAAAAATACATAAAAAAACGCCTCTTTTTTCACTTATAAATAGATTTATATTTTTTTTATTTGGATTGTCCTTTCTTGTTTTTTTATTGTATGTCGGGGGGAATTGGCAAAATTTTTTAGATGAAAATCAAATGATGTTGCTGAATATATTACGTACTCTTTCCATTTTTTTATTTATGTTCATCATTGTAGGACTTACATTACTAATTTGGTATCTTTTTAATGATAGAAAATATTTTTACATAAAATATGTGATAATGTATGTTATATATGCAATTATAAGTTTGTGTTTTTTTATGCTATCAAATCTTGTTGTATTTTTTTCTCGCTGAAAATATGTAACTTATCTTTGTTTATTTTGTTTTTATTGTTATGGGAGTTTATATGGATAACATGAGATTATACGGCATCAGAGGAGCTTGGTGTGCGGAAAATAATGACGGAAGCATACGAAAAGCCGTTGGGACAATGGTTAGTGCAATTTTAGAGAAAAATTCACTTCATGAAGACAATATAGTGTCGGTTCACTTTACTGTTACAAATGACTTGGATGTATTAAATCCAGCCGCTGCACTTCGAAAAGAAGGACTATGCTTAAACTCAGCGTTATTTTGCTCACTTGAACCTAATTGCAAGGGGGCTATTTCGCATACTATTAGGGTGCTTATTACGGCTTATCTAGACACAAAACCTGTACACATATATGGTGGAGGTGCTGAAGTTTTGCGACCAGATTTTGTACATAAGGCAAATGGGTAATGAACAATAAAAAAACCTATTGGATAGTCGCAAGGGAATATGCAGGTTTAGCTGAGGCCGGTGGAGTTAAAAGTGTAGTTACTTCCTTAGCACAAGGTATGAAAAAGTCTTGTTGGGATGTTACAGTATTTATGCCATTATATGGATGTACTGCTATTTCAGAAGTAGATGATTTCGATATTATTGATAATGCAAGTTTTGAAATAATAGTCGATGGAGTACCTCATAGAATTGTATGCACACAAGGCTTTTTTCATGGCATTAAAGTTATTTTTGTAGTAAATACGCATTTTACCTCTAAGATGGGGGTTTACACATATACCCGCTTAGAAGAAGCAATGAATCCAACGTTAAAAAGTGGAGAAGGGCATATTGATGCTAACCTTATTAGCGTGTTGTTTCAAAAATCTGTTATCCACTACGGGGTTAAAATGAGCATGAATCCAGATGTATTTCACTGCCAAGATGCGCATACGTCTTTAATACCGTATTTAGTTAATCAAGATTCGAGATTAAAAAAAACATATAAAAATACAAAATTTGTTGTAACAATTCATAATGCTGGAAGCGTGTATAGAGATCAGTTTTCATCACTCTCACAAGCAAGTTCTTTGCTTGGAGCTGCAGAAAAAGATTTACGTAGTTTTGTAATCAATGGAAGGGTAGAACCTTTTTTATTGTCACAGCAATATGCACGTTTTACGACTGTGTCTCCTTGGTACGCTCAAGAGCTACAGAACCCTGAAAACGAGTTTTCTAGTGATATAAGCAAAGAGTTTAAAAAGCGAAATTTCTCAATTGAGGGAATTACAAATGGCATTGATTACTTTCACTATGATCCAAGCAATAAAAAAGTATCAAAGCTGCCTTTTACGTTTGACCCAATCCGCAGTGACTTACATGGTAAATTTGAATGTAGAAACTATTTTTTGAAAACATATAAATCAGTGCACACTTGTTCAGAAGAGAAAAAAATTGATAGAATTTTTCAAAGTGGAATTTTGCTTAACGATCCAAAGTCTACTGATCATCCTGTTTACTTTGCCTTTCATGGAAGATTAGTTCATCAAAAGGGTGTAGATGTTTTAACTAAAGCAGCAAAAATTGTTTTAGAAAAAAGAAAAAATGTGCGTTTTGTTGTTATGGGGCATGGAACAAAAGAGCTAGAAGTTGAAAACATGAATCTTGCGAATACGTTTTTAGGGAAATATATTTTCTTTCAAGGTTATGATAAAGCTTTATCTCGTCTATGTATTGCAATATGCGATTTTTTAGTGCTACCGAGTTTTTTTGAACCTTGTGGGCTTCTAGATTTTATTGGGCAGATTTATGGCACCATTCCTGTTGCACATGCTTGTGGAGGTTTGCAAAAAATAATACATGAAAAAACAGGCTTTTTATACAATAAAAATGACCCAATAAATTTAGCAAATACGCTTATTGACCTTGTTGATAAAAAAACAAAAGAGGAAAGTAAATTAAATGAAATGATTACATACAGTGCACAATATGTAAAAAATGAGTATTCATGGGATAAAGTTATTTCTGAAAAATATTTGCCATTTTTTTTATAATTTTTCATATAAAAATGCATTCAGGCACTTGACCTTTTTTTTTCAATAGTGTATTATATCTGAAGTTACGCCAACTTAGCTCAGCTGGCCAGAGCACGTGATTTGTAATCTCGGGGTCCAGGGTTCGAATCCCTGAGTTGGCTTTAACTGACATTGTATTGTCGGCGTTTTTTATGGGGAGGTTCCCGAGTGGTCAAAGGGGGCAGACTGTAAATCTGTTGGCTCCGCCTTCGAAGGTTCGAATCCTTCTCTCCCCAAAAGGTATCGGGATTATCCGATACCTTTTTTTTGCTTAACTGGAAAAACTATGGCAGAAACTTTTTATTCAAATGGTTTAAACTTCTCTTGTAAACAGTGCTCTGCATGTTGTCGTCACGATCCCGGTTTTGTTTATTTATCACAAGAAGACTTATCAAATTTATGCGTACTTTTCTCACTTTCTCAAGATGATTTTATAAGACAATATTGCAGAGTTGTTCCCTATTACGATGGAACAGAGGTTCTTTGCTTACAAGAAAAAAGTAATTATGATTGTATTTTTTGGGAAAATGGTTGCAAGGTTTATCCAGCAAGACCAATACAATGTTCTACATATCCTTTTTGGACCTTTATTTTAGAAAGCAAGACTTCATGGGATAAAGAAAGCGACTCATGCCCTGGAATTAATTCAGGAAATTTGTTGAAAAATGATGAAATTTGTGATAGAATGAATAGGTATAAACATAATCGTCCATTGCGGATTTCTAATGATATGGGCACGGAGGGTGCTTTACAGTGACAATAAAATTTTTCGGGGTTCGTGGTTCAATAGCTACTCCTCTCAGACCTGATCAAATACAATCAAAAATCTCAGCCGTAGTAGCAAAAATCACAGAAAAAGATATTCAATCAGAAGATGCAAAGCAGCGCTTTATAGCGAATCTACCACAGGATTTATTTGGTACGGTGGGGGGTAACTCGGCGTGTGTTGAAGTTGTTTTGAATGGAGGGGAAAAGATTATTTTGGATGCTGGTACCGGTATACGAGTATGTGGTAAGCAGTACTCTGGTATTTCAAATTTGTCATTTTACCTATTAATAACTCATTTTCACTGGGATCATCTTCAAGGTTTACCTTTTTTTGATCCAGCCTTTAATCCTACAAATTCAGTACATGTCTATTCCACAGATGATAATGCAAAAGAATTTTTATCTAGGCAAATGACACAACCATATTTTCCGGTACCTTTTGAGGCCTTAACAAAAAATATTACGTTTACTAAAGTTGATGAATATGAAGAATTTGAAATAGGTGCTGCAAAAATTAAATGTAAAAAAATGTTTCACCCCGGGTTTTCTCATACATACAAAATAGTTGAAGATGGTAAAGCCTTTATTCATGCTACGGATGTTGAATTACAACAGTCAGACTTTCTGCGCACTATTGAAGCCGATGAGTTTTTTGGTAATGCAGATGTCCTTGTATTAGATTCGCAGTATACGGTCGATGATGCTTTACAAAAAGAAAACTGGGGGCATTCTGCCTTTTGTTACGCAATAGATTTTGCGCATTTATTTAAGATTAAAGAGTTATATTTATTTCATCATGAACCAACTTATGATGATAAAAAGTTGTACTCGATTTTAAAATCGGCTCAGTGGTACTCCGATAATGTGTGCTACGGAGAAGTAAGAGTTCATTTAGCTATTGAAGGACAAGAAATCACTTTATGAGTAATTTACAATATGATTTTTCATTTCAGGATGTAAAAAACCTGTTGAAGTTCTTTCGTAAAAATGAAATTCCTTTTGAGCTTGAATCATTGTATTCATGTCTAGAAAATCATATTTATAGTAATATGACAATCGAAGAAGCGGAGATTTTTTTGAATGAAAAATAAGATTATTAAAGTATGCCTATTTTTAGGCATACTCGCAGTTTTAATAGTTGCAAGCAGTATTGCATTATACACCTATTTTTTAACTCCAGTAAGTAACAATTCGGAAACTGTAAAGTTTAAAGTGCAATCGGGTGCAACACTCAGAACGGTTGCAAATGATTTAGAAGAACAGGGCCTTATTCGTCTTAGCCATATTTTTTATGTATATGGACGTCTTCATAATACCAATCTTCAGGCAGGCATATTTAATGTTTCTGAGGCAATGTCTGTTCAAGAGTTATCAAAGATTTTTGAATCTGGACGTTTTGAGTCAATTCGTGTTAGTATCCCAGAAGGGGTTACTGTTAGTCAAATTGGGCAAATTCTCGAATCAAAAGAAGTTACTACATTAGATGATTTTATTAATGCTTCAAAAGATTCTGCTTTGTTATCAGAGTTTAATATTCCTTCAACAAGTTTTGAAGGATATCTTTTTCCCGATACGTATAATTTTGACCCAGATATGAGAGGTGTTGATGTTATACGTATTATGGCTTCAAATTTCTATGATAAAATTTCAGAAATAGACACTTTAAAAGATTTAAATGCAGAAGATCTGTTTCAAAAGCTTACACTTGCGTCGATTGTTGAACGAGAATATAGAGTAGCAGATGAAGCTCCACTTATTGCAAGCGTATTTGAAAATAGACTGGAACATAATATAGGTTTATATTCATGCGCAACACTTGTGTATGTAATTACAGAAATACAAGGCCGACCTCATCCTGAAATTATAACATATGATGATCTTGATATTGATAGCCCCTATAATACATACAAATGGGCAGGGCTAACGCCAACGCCTATTTCAAATCCGGGTATGGTTGCTTTAAATGCAGCGGCAAGTCCTGCAAACACAAATTATTATTTTTTTAGATTAATCGATCCCGCAATTGGGAATCACGTATTTACCAGTGATTTTGATGATCATATTGAAGCAGGAATAAGCATTCAAACAAAGGGCTTTGTTAACTAATGCCAAAAATATCTTCTCAAACATTGGATGAAATTAATGCGCGAATTGATATGGCTTCACTTGTTGCAGAGTATACAAAATTAGAAAAACGTGGAGCAGAGCACTGGGGATGCTGTCCTTTTCATAATGAAAAAACACCTTCATTTAAAGTAACAACTGATAAGAACCTGTATTATTGTTTTGGCTGCCATGCTAAAGGTAGTTTAATTCAGTTTTATCAGAATATGGAGAAGGTTACATTTTATGAATCAGCATTAGCATTAGCAAAAAAGGCTGGTATTCAAGTAGTTTTTGAGGGAAATGCAATAGCACAAGTGCCACAAAATTCATTAAAAGAAGAATATATTGACTTGTATGGTAGAATTAGTGGTACGTATCATTATTTTTTGACTTCAAGTGATATGGGAAAAGCCACTCTTGAATACTTAAAAAGTCGTGGTATTACGAATGAAACAATTGAAAATTTTCAATTGGGCTTTTCACCTAAAGATAGATCTTGGTTAAAAAAGTTTTTATCAGAGAAAAAATATAGTGATACCTTTTTGGCCGAATCAGGGCTTTTTTCTAAAAAATACCCAAACACTTCGTTTTTTTCAAACCGCCTTATGTTTCCCATTTGCAATAGACATGGGCAAACAATTGCATTTGGCGGCCGTATTTTAGAAGGCGAAGGACCAAAATATCTAAATTCAAGCGAATTAATTCAGTACAAAAAACGTGAAAATCTTTATGCCTTTCACCTAGCAAAACAGCATATTCGAACGGAGAAGTGTGTAATAATTTGCGAAGGTTATATGGATGTAATTGCATACCATCAGGCAGGGGTAAAAATTGCCGTGGCACCGTTAGGTACTGCATTGACAATGGAGCAAGTACAATTGCTTAGTTCCTTTTGTGATACATTTTATTTGTGTTTTGATAGCGACAAAGCAGGACAAGACGCCACATATAAGTCAATTTTGCTATGTAGAGAACAAGGCATATCAGTTCGAGTAATACAGAATGAAAATGGCAAGGATCCTGCTGAAATTTTATTAAATTTTGGTAGTGAAATGTTGACAAATTTTAGAAAAAGATATATATTGGATAATGAATATTTGTTGTCTGTTTTGATGAGTAAGTATGAGGTGAACTCGCCAGAGGGTAAAATGCGAATATGTATGGATTATTTTCCGTATTTAGATGCACTTCAATCAGACATACACAGAGAATCGTGTTTTGAATATCTTAGCCAAACGCTTAATATTAGTATTAATATTATCAAGGAAGATTACAAAGATCGTGATTCTGCCAGAAAAAAGCTGGAATATTTACCCAGTGCAAAAGAAAAAAAAGTTCAAGGAGTATTAAAACCTGATGCAGAATTACGTGCAATATTTGCCGTAGTTGCAAACTTTGATTTTTTTCCAATTATGCGCTCTTCATTGTCAATCGACGATTTTGAGGGTGTGTTAGCTAGGGAAATGTTTATTACACTTGAAGAGTGTTATCGAGAAGGTGCAGTTAGTACTGATAGTATTCTGTCCCGTTGCAGTGAGGAAGTAAAAAATATAGTGATAAATATAATCACTTCCGGCGAATTCGCCAATAACTCCCAAAAAGTAATTGAAGGCAGTGTCTTGATGCTTAAAAAAAAGAGTCTCATACGTAAAAGAGAAAAACTTGTAAATAAAATGCGTCAAATACAATCTTGTGTGCAAGATGATACTTCTGATCTTGATTTCTTAATAAGTGAAAAAATGAGCATTGATTCTGAATTAAATAAATTATAAGGGGCATTGATGTCAGATCAAGAGCAGCCAGTAGTACTAGATTCTGCTGTTACAAGGCTTATAGAGCATGGATTAGATAAAAAAGTAATTAATTGGGACGATGTAAATAATTTTTTACCGCCAGATTTAATTAATTCTTCTAAGATGGAAGAAGTATTAGTGCTATTACAAAAAAATCAAATTCAATTATTAGAAGATGATACTTTTTTTGACCATGATGAAGTATTAGAAGACAAAGAAGATTTTGAAGGTGAACCAGAAGAAGATATAAAAATTAAGGACACCGAACGAAAAAAACTTGTCTACAATGAAAAAGATGCAAAAAGTGATGACCCAATACGATTATACCTTCGCGAAATAGGTAAAGAACAGCTTTTAACTGCTGAGCAAGAAGTTGTATTAGCGAAAAAAATGGAAAGTGGCGAAAACATTATTAAAGATGTTATTAAACGTTCTGGTATGATGATTCCGGAGTTCTACGCGCTGGCACAAAAAGCATACACACGTATTGACGTAAATGAATCTGGTAGGCCTCGGAAAGAAATAAATGAAGAAATGTCTGAAAAACGACGTTTAAAGCTTGCATATGGCGAACACTTAAAGCCGATTCTTACAGATATGAAGCAATATACGCAGTTGAAAAAACAACTGTACGATGCAGATCCATCTCAAAATATCTTTGAAGATAAGTCTCTTATTAATGTGCGAACAAAAATTCTTAATCAATTGCAGAATATAGATATTAAGTCTGAAGAAATCGAGAGATTTTCGCTACGATTTATCGATGCAAAAGTAAGAATTGCAGAATTTAAACAAAGGCAAGAAAAAAAGGCCAAAGAACTTAGAGTTTCCGATTTTACTAGCTTGCGAAATCTTGGAAAAAAATTAGCAATAAAGTCTGAGAGAGCTTCATTAGAACAAGATTTAGGCATGACCTCTGATGAAATTAGAGAAATATACACACAAATTCAAAAAATTGATCGAAAGCTTCGAAAGCTTGAGTATGAATTTGAAAATGATGTTCAAGAAATTCTAACTATGACCCAAGAGATTGATACTGGTCGTAAAATGATGGAAGAAGCTAAAAATCGACTTATCAATGCTAACTTGCGTTTAGTAGTTTCAATTGCAAAAAAATATACCAATCGTGGTTTACAGCTTTTTGATTTAATTCAAGAGGGAAACATTGGATTAATTAAAGCGGTTGAAAAATTTGAGTACTGTAAAGGGTTTAAGTTTTCAACATATGCTACATGGTGGATTCGACAAGCTATTACTAGAAGTATTTCAGATCAGGCAAGAACAATTCGTGTTCCTGTTCACATGATTGAAAATATTAACAAAGTAGTACGTGAATCAAGGCAGCTTCTACAACGGCTAGGTAGAGAACCAACCGATGAAGAAATTGCAGAGCAGCTAGGTTGGCCAGTATCTCGAGTAAAAACAGTAAACAATGTTGCGCGAGAACCTGTATCAATAGATCAACCAGTAGGTGAGGAAGAAGATTCTTTACTAGGTGATTTTATTGAAGACAAAGAGGTGGAAAATCCATCTTCACGAACATCATACATTCTTTTGAAGGAACAAGTTCAAAGTGTGCTATCAACCTTACCTGTGCGTGAACAGGAAGTTTTAGAAATGCGTTTTGGATTTAAAGATGGCTATTCTTTAACTTTAGAAGAAGTAGGCCTATATTTTGATGTAACGCGTGAGAGAATACGTCAAATTGAAGCTAAGGCGTTACGTAGACTAAGACACCCTAGAAGAGCTAGTGGATTAAGAGATTATATAGACAATTAAGTAATAATAGTGTATAAATACTGTGAGGTAAAAGTAAAATATGACTGAGATTTTTGAAAAACTGAAGACATTGCAAGAGATTTTGGGAGAAAAATATTCAATTGAGCATGAAATTGAAGAGTCACCAAAAAAATTATCTGTTCAAGATGAGCTATTAGCTCGCTTAAAAAAAGAATTTATTGTAAAAAACACTGCTTATGAAGAAGTGCGTGCTAAAGTGTTAAAACTTAAAGCTGACTTAGCTGAAGCTGAATCTGCACGTGAAATGGGTGAAAAAAACATGGAAAGTATTTCAACCCACCGTGAATATGAAGTGTTAGAAAAAGCAATTAAAGATTCTACAGATCTTGAACAATCAATACGAAAAGATCTTCACAGAGAAGAAAAAAATCTTGCAGAGCTTAACGATAATTTACAACAAGATGAAAAGCTTATAAAAAGTCAAGAAACTGATCTCAATGAAAGCAAAGAACAGCTTGACCAAGAAATAAGCAGCATGCGAAAACAGCTTGAAAATTTGGAAAAGAAAGAAGCAAAGTTAATTCCAGGAATTGATCCTGACATCGTATTTAAGTTTGAGCGTATCATAAAAAACAAACAGTCAGGTATTGTTGCTGTAAAAGGTAACGTGTGCGAAGGTTGCCACATGATTCTTCCAGCTCAATTTGCAAATGAAGTTCATAATGGTGATGAAATACATTTTTGCCCATATTGTAGCCGAATTTTATTTTACCAAGAGCCTGAAGATGGAGAAAGTGATTTCTTTCAATTTGATGATACAGGTAGTCTTGCTGGTTTTGATGAAGATGACTTTAGCGATGAAGAAGGGGACGAAGAAGAGGAAGAAGATCCTCGAGCTATTTCCACATCTCAGACAATGTCAGAAATGGATTTTGAAGAGTAATTTTTCAGAAGAGATGTAACCGCGACATTGTCGAGGAAAGTCCGGGCTCCATCGGATAGGATGCCGGTTAATTACCGGGTGCACATTTTGTGTAACAGATAGCGCAACAGAAAATATACCGCCAAAATTTGGTAAGGGTGAAAAGGTGAGGTAAGAGCTCACCAAATGATTGGTAACAATCATTGTATTGCAAGCCTCATCCGGAGCAAGGTCAAGCAGTAGTAGAGTATCCGACTCTTATCTACGGGTAGACCGCTAGAAGTACATAGCAATATGTATTCGAGATAGATGGTTACAGTGTAATGTAAATTTACATGACAGAATCCGGCTTACTATCTCTTCTGTTTTTTATGGAACGTTATGAAAATACCAAAAAATGCAAAAACATTACATAAGACCTCTTTGTACAACAATTCTAAAAAGAATGTGTTTAAGAAGCGTATTTTTTTTGGTAGAAAAAATCTTAGTATTAAACGAGTGATTTTTTCGTTAACTTTTTTATGTCTCATAATAACAGCTATCACATTTGGTGTAGTTGCAATATCTAAAAGACTGGCATCAGCTCCAAATGTAGAACAATTAAAAACATACTGGAACTCACAAAATTATCAGTCAACATATGATTATTCAAAAGATATTCTCTCTATTCAACCTTTTAATAATTCAGCACTAACATATTATGGCTATTCTGCATTTTATTTAGCACTTGCGAGTACAGATTCAGTGTTAATACATGAGTACATTGATGAATCAATAAACTCCTTAAGACTGGCTTTATTGGATGCGACTTCGGATGTAAAGCCTCAATTGGAGTACATGCTAGGAAAAGCATATTTTCACAAGAACCGTTTATCAGCATATTATTTTTACGCAGATTTAGCAATAAAATACTTGCATAGTGCACACAATAACGGGTATAATGCAAGTGATATTTACGAATATTTA
The DNA here is from genome assembly GCA_964371925.1 of uncultured Treponemataceae bacterium. Taxonomy (GTDB): domain Bacteria; phylum Spirochaetota; class Spirochaetia; order Treponematales; family Treponemataceae; genus CAYJFX01. Next base: position 22,609 of record CAYJOZ010000007.1, read on the forward strand.
GGGCTTAGTTATGCATCATTAGACATGACTAGAGAGAGCATTGTTTACTTTACTGAAGCTCTTTTAGTAAATAACTCAGATGTGTTACAAATGGCCATTGCTGAACAATATTTTAATATTGAGAATTACGATGCTGCAAAACCATACTTGCAGAGAGTAAAAAACGAAAGTGAAAATGAATTATATATTGTTCAATGTTTACATATGTTGGGTTTAATACATATAGCTGAAGGTAACTATTTAGATGCTCAGGCAGAATTCGAAAATATGTTATTATTAAATAATCAATCGGCTGATGCATATTACGGTTTAGGCTTAGTTTATGAGAGTCAAGGTGATTTTATAAAAGCAAGAGCACAGTGGAGACGAGCTTTAGATTTAGAAGTTAATCACCCCGGTGCATTATTAAAAATAAAGTAAGAGGAGTAATAATTAATGGGACTTTTTGATAGGTTTTCTACAGATATAGGAATGGACTTAGGTACTTGTAACACGTTAATTTATGAACCTGGTAAAGGTATTGTTATAAATGAGCCTTCTGTTGTTGCGGTTGAAAAAGGAACAGGCCAAGTTTTAGCTGTTGGTGCTGAAGCTAAAAGAATGCTATGGAAAACTCCTGGTGATATTACGGCTATCCGTCCACTACGAGATGGAGTTATTGCGGATATAAACAGTACTGAAAAAATGATCAGATATTTTGTTTCAAAAATAATCCCGAAATATCAAATTATAAAATCTGTTAGAATGAAAATAGGAATACCAAGTTGTATTACAGAAGTTGAAAGGCGTGCAGTAGTTGAGGCAGCAATGAAAGCAGGAGCAAAAGAGGTTAGCATTATTGAAGAATCTCGAGCAGCTGCAATTGGAGCGGGGATTCCAATTCATGAGCCAGCTGGGCACATGGTATGCGATA
>CAYJOZ010000008.1:0-15341 GCA_964371925.1 uncultured Treponemataceae bacterium
GCTTGCTTTCTAGTCATTCCAAATTGAACGCCTGCATCGGCTAAAGCTTCAATAAACATAAAGCCATACGCAACACCAGACCCACTAAGCGCAGTAACAGCGTCCAAAAGAGGCTCTGCAACCTGTTCTACAAGCCCAGCCTTTTCCAATAAAGAGCTCAATGTATTAATGGTATTTAAATCTACAGCCTCACCTGCGCTTAAGCCTATCATACCTTCACCCACATGACACGGTGTGTTGGGCATCAAACGTAAAACCGATATCTTCCCTTTAAATTTTTCAGGAATACAATCTTCTAAATCGCTAAGTGATACACCTGCCGCTACAGACACCAGTGTACCGGTATACTCAGAAACATTATCAAGTAAATTCTCTATAGCAGCCTTTATTACATATGGTTTCACTGCAAGAATAATATAATCGCACTTGTTCTTTGCCAAGTCACTTTCATGATTTACAATAAATGCATTAATTTCAGATGCTAATTTTTCTGCCTTTGCAGCAGTTCTATTAAAAAGCATGATATTTCCATTATCAACAGACTTTGCAACACCACGAATCAATGCTCCACCCATTTCACCACAACCAAGTAAGCCAACTTTTAAATTATTCATGTTCTATTATTCCTCTGTGTAAAATAATGTTCCAGGAGCTTCTCCTGAAAGCAATTTTTCTAATACTCCATCTGTAGAACCATTTGCTAATACCATGGAGATACCGTATTCTTGCACTTTTTCCGCTGCTTCAATTTTTGTTACCATACCACCTGTTCCAAAAGAGCTTTTGCTATCCATGCTAATTTCTCTTTTTAGTTTTGATATATCTGTAACTAGTTCAACAAGCTTTGCGTCCTTATGTTCTTTAGGATTTTTATTATAAACCCCATCTATGTCACTAAAAAGAATAAGAACGTCAGCACTCCATAAAATTGCAGTAAGTGCACTTAAATTATCATTATCGCCTATGCTAATTTCTTCAAATGACACCGAGTCATTTTCATTTATTACGGGTATTACGCCTTCATCAACAAGTGTAAAGAGTGTATTACGCATATTGAGTGTGCGTTGTTTATCTGCAAAGTCATCTTTTGTAATGAGTAGCTGCCCAATATGCATACCCCTGTGTATAAACGAATCGAGCCACTGCTTCATAAGCTCAACCTGCCCTATTGCGCAAAGAGCTTGCCTGTAGTGAATATCTTTTTTTCTTGTCCAGCGCTTTAACGTAGAAAGACCTGCGACCTGCGCCCCAGAGGAAACAATTACCAATTGTTTTCCTTTTGCAATAAGTTTTTCACATTGACTTGCAAAGCTATTCATCCATTCAATATTGATTGTTCCATCTTCCTTTGCCAAAGTATTTGAACCTATTTTTATTACTATTTTTCGAGCATCCTGAAGTGTTTGTGCTATTGTCATCTTATAAGCCCTTTTGCATCAATAATATATTTTATAGTAGTAAGTGCGGTTAAGCTCATAGGCCCTCTCGCATGAAGCTTTTGAGTACTAATACCAAGTTCTGCTCCAAACCCAAACTCCCCACCATCAGTGAATCTTGTTGAGGCATTAACATACACGCAGGCAGCATCAACATTTTGTTGAAAATATTTTGCATTATTTAATAATTTTGTAACAATTGCATCAGAATGCTTTGTGTTATGGGTGTTTATATGTTCAACTGCATCTTCTAATGAATCGACAATTTTTATTGCAACAATATAGTCTAAAAATTCTGTCTTAAAATCTTCTTCACAGGCCTGTATAAGTTTTGATTTTTTAACTAATGGCTCAAGTACCAAATAAGATTGTTCGCAAGCACGAATCTCGCACCTTCCATCAAGGCGTTCCATTAGATTCACTAAAAACTCATTTTTACAAGCATCATGCACTAAAATGCACTCCAAAGAATTACATGCTCCAGGTCGTTGCATTTTTCCATTTTCTGCAATAGCAACAGCCATCTCAATATCAGCACTTTCATCTACAAATAAGTGACAAACACCGCTTCCCGTTTCAATGACAGGGATTTTTGCATTTTCAACAACCAATTTTATAAGTTCAGAGCCACCACGAGGTAACACAATATCAATTAAGCCACGAGCATTAAGAATTTGAGTAACTTCATCCCTGTCACCCTCAGTAAGAAAAAGTGCATCTGTATAATCGCTATGAATAGATGCTAGACCTTCTTTTATAGCTAATACAATTGCTTTATTTGATTCAAGTGCACTTGAGCTACCTCGTAACAGAATAGCATTTCCACTTTTCCATGCTAATGCAAAAGCGTCAACGGTAACATTTGGCCGAGACTCATAAATAATAGAGGCAACTCCGATGGGAACACGCATTTGCCGAATATCTAAGCCAGCTTCAGTTTTCCATCCTGTGACAATTTCCCCAACAGGATCTGTTTGAGAAATAACAATGCGAATACTGTCTATTATGCTGTCAATTCTTGAGCTATCGAGAAGCAAGCGGTCAACAAGACTCTCTTTCATGCCTTTTTGACGAGCATTCTCTACATCGACACTATTCGCTTTAAGAATAGCATCTCTATTATTATGTAATGCTAAAACTACTGCTTCAAGAGCGTTATTCTTTTCTCTTGCGGTGAGATTTGCTATTATCTGTGACGCTTTACGTAGTGAATTAAAAACTGTATTGCTAATCATGTTTACCTCGTATTTTGCAACTATAATAAGAAGAAATATTTACTAGTTTAGATTAGTCTTACTACACTTCTTATATATGTATCGAATTATAAGAAATCTGTGTAATGCTTTAAAAAATCATTTATTAATAATTTGCTAAAAAAAGCATCCCTAAGATAATATACAGCCTTGCAACTTTTACATCTTTTGGTATCTGTGTACTCACATTCTTTAGAAAACACCAAAAAACGCCAAAACCAGGATCTATCCTGAGCGCATATTCAGAAAAATCATCTTTTTTTGATAGAGTGCCAAACATTAAAAATACAGATTCATTTAATAAGTCAATGAAAGCCTCATACACCTTAACATATTCTTTTTCATTTATAAGGGTACAAACTTCATCTAAGGTATATAAAATTTGATCTTTTAAAACTTCATCCGACTTTTCCACCCATGTCTTTTGAATTAAAAGCGTTAAATTATTGTGAAAGCTTCCCACTAGAGTTTTTTCTATATCTCCGTGTTCGCCCTCAGCCAATTTTTCAAAAATTTCTTGAGCCCCAAAAACACCTGCTATAACTTTTCCACCTCGAATTACATGAGCCTTTTTGGGGTTTGCAATGACATCTTCCATTGCGTGAACAACCTCAGCTGAAACACATTGTTCGAGTAGACTATTTGAAAACATTGATTCCTTTTTCATACCTCTACAGGTTACACGTTTATGCAATTTTTATCAATACCCTAAGCAGAAAACCTTGAGTATTTTTATATATTTATCCCTCTAATTTTGACAACCACTGTGCTACATGTGCATCACTCGGCATTCGCCAATCACCTCGCGGAGATAAGCTAATTGAGCCAATTTTTGGCCCATCGGGCAAGCAAGAACGTTTAAATTGTTGTGAAAAAAAGCGCTTTATAAAGAGTACAAGCCTTTTATTAATCTCGTCTTTTGAAAATAATTCTGCATTTGTGCCACATTTAAAAGCATGTTCTGCCAAATACTGTATTTTTTCGGGTGTGAAGCCCCACCGCACAAAATAGTAAAGGAAAAAATCATGTAAATCGTAGGAACCTAGTATTTCTTCTGTTGCTTGAATTTCTTTACCATCAGTCGGAGGAATTAGCTCAGGGCTAACTGGGGTTTCAATAATATCGTGCAATACAGCCGCAAGCTTATTTTCTCCTCTAGTCTGTGCCTCTTTTTCGTAATATGTTACTAAATGCCTAACAAGTGTTTTAGGAACTGATGCATTTACCCCGTACATTGACATATGATCACCGTTGTATGTAGCCCAACCTAAGGCAAGCTCAGATAAATCTCCCGTGCCAATAACAATGCCGTTTACAGCATTTGCCATATCCATAAGAACTTGAGTTCGCTCCCTTGCTTGAGAGTTTTCATATGTAGCATTATGAACATTTTTATCATGGCCAATATCTTCAAAATGGATATTCACAGCCTTTTCTATTGGAATTTCTTTTAAAGTAACACCGCTTTCTTTTGCGAGCAACAGAGCATTATTATACGTTCTATCGGAGGTTCCAAAACAGGGCATAGTAATAGCAATAACACCTTTTAAATCTAGTTTTAAATGCTTAAACGCTTCTATAATAATAAGAAGTGCTAAAGTTGAATCTAATCCGCCAGAAAGGCCTACTACCACAGAAGAGCTACGTATATGGCTTAAACGCTGAATAAGCCCTGCCGTTTGCATTTGAATTATTTCTTTACATCGCTCAGCCATTACTTCTTTATTATTCGGAATAAAAGGATAAGGATCTACATATCTGCAAAGTGGTTGAATTAATTCATGAAGCTGTACGTCATGCAAAAGATAGGTATCTTTATAAGATATAGCACACGAGGCAAAAGATGTATTTTTTCGTCGTTCTTGCAAAAGCCGTTCAGTATCAATATCAGAAACACAAAAAGTATCATCAGAAAATGGAAGGCTTTCTGCAAGCAAAGAGCCATTCTCTGCTATCATGTTATGCGCCGAAAACACAAGATCTGTTGTAGACTCTCCTCTTCCGGCATCGGCATACGCATAGGCACACATTAGTCGAGCCGAATGTGAAGAAACTAGAAGGCGTCGATAATCACTTTTTGAAACTGCCTCATTGCTCGCTGATAAATTTGCGATTATAGTAGCTCCATTTTGGGCATGCATCGTTGAAGGCGGACATGGAACCCATACATCTTCACAAATTTCTATTGCAAATCGAAGGTCTTTATTTGTTGTAGAACAAAATAATTGTGAAACTCCTAGTGGCACTTCTATATTTTTTCCAAAAATATCTTGAACGCACGCTGTTTTTATACCTTTAAAAGCTGGTGCAAAATGCCGTTTTTCATAAAACTCTGAATAGTTTGGAATATGTGTTTTTGGCACTAGGGCTACTATACTTCCATTACTACAAACGGCAGCAACATTATACAGTGCATCTTCAAAGGCGAAAGGAAGCCCAACGATAGCGGTAATTGCTTTTTCTGCAGTAGAAGCTGCAATTTTTGCCAAGGCCTTTAGGGCGCTTTCTTGAAGGGTGCGTTGAAAAAACAAATCAGAACAAGTATACCCTGTAATACAAAGCTCTGGGAATACAATGAGCGAAGCACCTTTGTTATGAGCTTTTTCTATAAGAATAATAATTTCTTGTGCATTTTTATCACAATCTGCCAGTTTTACTTGCGGACTTGCACACGCGACACGAATAAATCCATACATAAGGGTATTATACACCTGAGTAAAAATAAAATCAATTATTAATTATTAATTATACATTATTAATTGCTATGCCACATCCAGGTGAGTTCGTGTTTGTTATACTGCATGTGTTGAATATAGGTATTAGGGATTTTTGCAAACTCATCTATGAGAGCCCAATCGGTTTCACCTTGCATTTTAATTGAGCAAATCATATTTTTTGTAAGCCCTGAATCTATCCATTTCTTTACCCAGTCTAAAAGGCGGTCAGGATAGCAAATAACATCCGAAAAAACCCAATCAAAAGAGCCTAAATCGCTTGGTGGGAGTGTAAAAGCATCATGTTTTTTAAACTCAACAAGAGGGTTTTTCATAAGACGTGGGTCAAGTTCGCTTCTGTCTACGGCAAACACAGTACAACCGAGTTCTTTTAGCACCCATGTCCAGCCGCCAGGGCACGCGCCAGCATCAAAGCAACGCTCCCCTCTTGTTGGCAGAGATCCAAAACGATGATTAAAGCGCACGAGAGCTTCTTCAAACTTTAAATATGCCCTACTCGGAGGGTTTTCATGATCTTCTATTAAGGTAATATTTCCCCCTGGGAAAAGCGATGTACTTTTTGGAAACACTAAAGCGGTATTTTTATCGATAAGTGAAAAAAGGCCAATATCTGAATGCGGTACATCAAATGGAAACGGTTTTGCTTTTGTATTAATGTAGGGTAACTTTTCTTGAATGAGAGTGGCTCGTCTAAAATGTTGATACGAATATGGAGACCAGTTACGCATTACTTCTTTTAGAGCACTTGCCGCTTGGGATATGGACTCAAATCTAAGTTCAAACACTTCTGAAAGGGATGTTTTTGCCCAAGAAGGCTGAACATAGCACTCGTTTTTATAATAGAGAAGATTTTCATATTCGATAGGATCTGTTGTGTATCCAAAACGCCTTTTTAGTTCATCTTTTAATTGTTTTTTATGCTCATCAAAGGCAAGATAGGCACACCCTTGTACTTTTTTCATATTTTCCTTTTTACATTTTTAAAATCCGTAGATTACGCAAGAATTACACAAATTTTTATTTAGAAATTACACTCTGTCATTCTGAGTATACCACATATCTAAGCTCTTGAAGAATCTTTTCTGTTTTCTAATAGATTCTTCCTGCAGACCAGCAGAAGGCAGAGTCAGAATGACATGACACCACCTACCCGCCATCTCCGCCCTCATAATTCATAATTAGGCATTCGTAATTCGTAATTATTCCTTAACTGCCATAACCTTTCTTGTTTCATCTATACCGGGCCCTACAATGCGCACAAAATATATTCCTCGTGCAACAGGGTTTCCTGCATTATTTGTACCGTCCCATGTAAAATAATGGTTTCCGGAGGTTTTTCGACCTCGACTGAGATATTTAACTACATTTCCGTCTGCAGTAAGCACGCTTATATTTAAGTTCCCGTCGGTTGGGAGAATAACTTCGAGCAGCACTTCTTCCCTATTATTTACATTTATAACATTATTAAGTATGGTAGAACCACCCGCCTGTGTTTCGTCAAATACTTTAAAAGCAAACATACTAAAGTTTTGAAGGTCTGTTATTTCAGGGATATTTATGTGATACAGCGGTGTATTTGCACTTGCAGAAAGCGCACCGTCAACTGAAGTTTTAATTTTTCCCATTTCAAAGAGGAACTGCATGGTATCGCCTGAGTCTCTTTGAATATCGTTAATACCAATTGAAAAAACATAACGATCGTCAGATCCACTTATAGGAAGTAAATCTGTAGCCGCTGAGTTAAAACGGTCAGAGAATACATCTTGCGGGTCGGTCGCTGTTGGCATCCAAAAGGTAATATCCTGCCCAGTTTCTTCTTTATAGCGCTCAGAATAGGTTAAAGGCATTGCATTTGAGTCGAGCCATAATATTGGTGAAAGGTGAAGATCGTTTAGAGGCACAACAGTGTTTTCAACAGCTACTTCCATTGTAATATCTCTATGAGCATACAATCCCTTTGTTCCATCGAAGTTAAAAACGGTAACATCGCCTGCGCTACCATCCTCTATAGAATCAAGGGTTCCAACCGCATTTAACGGAAATACTGTATTTACCCCAAAATAGGTAACAGGATAGCGGCCTGCAGCACTCACTCTCGCTCCATTTTCACCAAAAATAGCAAGATCAGTAGTAGTCGCATCATCTGCTTGAAGATTTATGGTAAATAGCTCTGCTTCAGTTAAGTGGCGATCTAATGTTAAGATAAGTCCTGTTGAAGTTTCGGTGCTAAAGGCGATTCTTGCTTCATCTGCCTCTAGATCGCCAATGACAAATCCTGCATCGTTATAAAAAGTAAACTCGCCTGCCATTTCACTTAGGTCTGCATGCTTAACACTGGCTGGTTTTTCTCCAGAAAAATCTAGCGCTTTGTTAAAGTATACAAAAATTTCTTGTGTTCCACTTTGCGTATACGGAGCCACGGTAAGGGTAATAACTGGCGCTACAAGGTTAGCACTCGAAATTGGAGTGTTTCGCAAGCGATTTCCTGCCAAATCTGTTACTGCACCTTTCGTTACATCGTATGTGAAGTTATATTGTAATAGAGGGTCTAATGCATTTGAATTTGGGTATAACGTCAAATACAAGGTATCATCTGTAGAGGAAAGAGTACCAGTACCGCTTGTAAAAAAGTCTGTATCTTGTATGCTTCTATCATACGTTGATTCAAATGTTCCATCTACTACAGGGCCTCCTCCTACATCACTTGGAATAGAAAATGCATCTGTTACTCCTACAAGACTTGAGGCACGTATACCACCTGCTGTATCAGGGCTTACAACAGAGCTTGTTTCGTAATCTGGTCGAGATCCACCAATGACATCAAGTTTTTCTCCATTCCAACCACTAGCATTTGTCCACTCGTAGGCCGGTGTAGTTGTATAATCATAGGTGTTATCGTGAAAGTGGAACTCAAATCTAGCTACAGCAGCCCCTGAGCTATCGGGAGGGCCGAGTATTTCAAATTCAGCGCCTGTATCCCAATCTACTCGAGCCACAGACGGAGGTGATGTATCCCAAGGTCCATAGAGAGCACCAACACTAGAAGCTGCAGTAGGATTCACATAAAATGTCACACTTGTATCCAAGGGTAGGCCTCCACCTGCTTCGGTAATTATTGGTAAATTTGTGCCTGCCGTAGCACTAGTAACGATCGCGGCCCTATATTGTGGTGTTACAGCATTATCTATAAAGCCTGGATAATAGTTTGAGTCTGTTGAACTTCCCTGCACAGGCACCGTACCATCTTTGTAGCCTGCAATAGAAATACGCAACCGGTGCGTTTGGTTTGCAATTGCAGAGGTTCCATCAACACTAAATCTTCTGTAGAAAGCGTGTACAGTGTTATCTGTATTATTAATAACTCCAGTTACTTTATCCCGGGAACCAGTTTGTAATGTTCCATTTGTTATGCGTAAAAGCCCTTCAATTTCTAAAGCATTTCCATCTTGCGTAATAACACCAAACGCATCTTCAGTTGTCAGAGGATCTCCATCAACATCACTTACCCTCTGATTTAGTGCGTTACTTAGAATAGTGACACTTCCTGCAGAAGTACTACTTCTAATATCAACTGCTTCAGAAAATCTAAGCTCAATAAAATTATGTGCATCATAATGAACCGTATCGCCAAGAGAACCAACATAGGCTTCTTGGCCTGTGTACACGGCAGCAAGCACGGGCTGAGCCCCATCGGTTGTACCTGTGTGATTGACCGTTGCAATACGGTTTTTTGTTGCACTTCGCAAGGTTTCGTATACATTGGTAAGCGCAATTGGAATGTGAATACTTGGAACAGTTGTTCTGTGAGTGCCACTTCTGTCGGTACTATCAAGAGCACCGCCACTTGTTCCTGTAGCATCGGTATTCCACCTATTGTCATTTGCAACACGAAGATAAAACTCACTTGTGTCAGTATTTGATAAGGCTGTTCCATCCGCATCACTAAAGGCTCCATTAAAAGCTGCCCCTCCTGAATATGTGCCGCCAGTACTTACTCTTATATTAGAAAAAGCTTTTCCTATTTCACCATTTGTATTTTCTATAGCTTCTGAGAAACGCACATAAATCATGTTATCGCTTACTGTGTACGCTTCTTCTAATGTTGGACGACTTGTAGAAATATTTGAATGATTCACGCTCGAACCTTGTGTAGTAACAGTCGGAGCTGCAGCAATAACACCACCTGTAACGGTTACATTATTAATTGTGGTATGTCGAGCTTCTGCAAAGGCAACACTTGCGCTGTCATTATTAGGAATATCTAATGAGCCATTTGCGATACTTCCACCATTTATATAAAAATTATTGCCAACAGTAGTACTTCCTAAATTACTTATTGAACCCGCTAAAGTACCTTCTCTGTCAAATCCATTAGGCAATCTAAACGGAATTATTACATTTGTAGCAGCCCTTGTTCCGTCATATGCACCGGATGCAGTAAAAGAGTCCGCCATAGTATAGCTCCATATACTTGCACTCCCATCAGGGGTAGATGTAGCACTAACTAAGCCGCTTCCAAATATAGCTAAATCATTTGTTACATCAACACCGGAGGCAAAGTTTACTCCTCCACCTCTAATAACAAGGCTTTCTCCAACATCAACAGTCTTATCAAAACTTACAACATCGCCGGTTGCATCTGCCATAATAAAAAGATGTGCAGGGAATGTAATTGTGCCTGTTGTAATAGTAAAGGCCGATGCATTACCAATGTACACATCGGCTGTGTTTACCACAAGAGAGTTTGCACTAACTGCCCCATTGAATTGAATTCCAGACCAAGCAAGGCTTTGGTCTGTTTCGGTGTTATCTGCAGCCGTAAGCGTAAGTGTGCCTGCAGCCTGTACACTTGATAAAAATAGTATGCTTACTCCCGCATTAGCGGTAATGTTATTAAAATTACTTATTGCATCACCAAAACTGATAGTGCTTGTTGCAGTAACGGTTAAGTTCCTTGTTGCACCACTGGTAGGCCCAGTTACTGTTGAGCTAAATGTTACACTTCCATCACCGTTAGCAGTAAGTGTTGTAGTTGCTCCTAGCCTTACCTCATCGCTAAAAGTAATTCCCTGCACATTGGTAGTTGTAACTTGCAGGGTATTGAAAGGGGTCCCATTGCCAACAGTGCCGGTAAAAACAATATGATGTGTTGCTATCGTTAAAGATTCTGTTTGCCCGGTTAAAGCATTTAAAGTTTGTTCAAAGTTTATAGGCCCATTAGGGGCATTTATTTCAGTGGAATCAGAAGATGAAGAATTAATTACAACTGCTCCATTATATGTTTGGGCTCCATTTGTCGATACTCTTCCACCATTTATGTTGATAGTGGTTGCAGTCGACCCTAAGCTACTTAGGCCTGTTACATCACCGGCATACGTTATTGTATCCCCCGTAGCAGAAACAGTAAGAATCTTAGCACCACTTACTGCTCCACCAAATTCAATATTTCCTGACCCAGATGAGGTAAGATTTGTATCTGAGCCACTACCGCCTAGCACTACCGCACCGGTATATGTTTGTGCGCCTGTAGTTGAAACAGAACCACCATTTATGTTTATAGTTGTTGCCGTTACATCGAGGCTTGCAAGAGCAGTCGTTCCAACTGCTCCACCAAAAGTAACGGTACTTGCAGGATTCAAAGAAGTACTACCATAGACTGTAAGAGAACTAGGACCATCTACAGCACTAAGGCTCACTACACCCACAGTACTAATAGTTCCTGAAGTTGTAAGTGTTGTAGTACCTGTAACGCCAATATTTCCCGCGGCAGAAGAAGAGAGTAATGCAGGGTTTGTTGCAATTATCACATTACCATTATATCTTTGTGCTCCAGTTGTTGTAACCGAGCCACCATTTATGTTTGTGTTTGTGGCAGTTACATCAACACTTGTGGCACTTAATGTACCATCTAGACTTACGCTTCTTGCAGTTGTACTGGTATCTGAGGAAAAAGCAGTTACCCCGCTAATATTAGCGCCAAAAGTTATATCATTGCTAGCTGCCTTTGTCCGCAAGCTGTTATTGTTACCTGTAACAGTACCTGTTATTTCAATATTGCCATCCCCATTCGCATCAAGTGTAGTGGCTGTGCCAAGTGTAACATTTCCTCTATATGTTTGACTACCAGCAGTTGTAACAGTGCCACCATTTAGATTAATCGTAGTCGCTGTTACATCTACAAGCGTAAGATTGGCACCTGCACCAGAACCAATCGTTCCACCAAAGGTAACGTTATCAGCTACAGTAGTTGTAAGGTTTGCAGCTCCAGATATAGTGCTTGCAAATGTAATATCCTGCCCATCTGCTGTTAGAGTTGTATTACGTGTAAGCTCTACAGGCCCCGTAAAACTTAAGCCATTGTCACTTGCAATTACTGTTCCTTCCATTGTAACAGCAGCTCCACCAAGCTGTGAAAAACCATTTGTAAATGTTACTGTTGAAAGGCTTCCACTAGCCTGATCAGTAAAGGTAACTTCACCTGTGTGCACAAACTGGTTCACGGTTCTAATTATTTGTGCATCCCAACTTCCAAAATCTAGCACACTTGCAGTAATGGACGGGTTAGGAGCATCATCATTCCCTGCTGCGCCTGCACCAAAGTGCCCTTGAAACCGTACAATTCCAGATGCATTTAAAGTAATAGGATTTGTAGAGTCTGCAATAACTGCTCCATTAAAGCTTAAATTTCCGCTTGTTGCATTTACTCTACCATACACGGTGACAGCACTACCTCCATTTTGCGTAAAGCCGTTTGTAAAAGTGGTTGTTCTAGTATTGTCATTATTTATTCGCACTGTACCAGTAAAAGAGTTAAAAGTATCTTCATCTACAGTAATTGTTTGTCCTGCTCCCGTTTTTCCTGTAAACACTAAATTTGCACCAGTAAAGCTTGGAACATTTACGCTCGCTCCACCAATATCGCACCCAAGGGTAATGGTATCACCTTCTGCAGTTAATGCAAGCGAAGATCCAGAATTTATCGTTAAAGAGCTTGTATCTTCTGTAAAAACGATATCGCCATTACCACCTGCAGTAACAGTTGTTACATTGGTTGTTGTAACAGCGTTTGCAAAGGTAATATTACCGGTTGTTGTAGAAAAATGAGCAGGTGTTCCTGCACTTAGAGTCCCATTAAAAGTTAAAAAGTCACCTCTAATATACCCTCGTGCATCAACTTGTACATCAGACTCAAAACCGTTTGTAAAGGTAGTGTCTCTGCTAGGTCCTACACCAATTTGAATGCGTGAAACAGCATACGGGGCTGCAGCAAAATTAGTGCGTGTAACATTGATAGTTTGTGTACTAGGGGTATTCCCACCCTGAAACGTCAATCGGGTACAGTTTATTGTTTCGGGTAGATTTGTATCATCAATATCAAATCCAAGGGTAATAACACCACCCACTGCAGATAAGTTAAATTCATACCCGCCAGTGTTGTTTACCTGGTCAACATCGCCTAAGTTAATATTCTTTGAATTGTTTACTGTAAAATCAGTTGTCCCATCAAGAGTAATTTCTCCTTGGAAAATTAGGTCATTAGAATTTGCACTAATAGTACCTTGGGAAAAAATATTCTTATCGGTAGTAAACCCATTGGTAAAATTTATACTTTTTCCCGTAGCATTATTTAATTGAACTTCTGTTATTGTATAACTTACATTATCCAAAAAGTTTTGGGCTGTAAAAGTAATATCTTGTGTGCCGTTTGTTCCAGTAAACACCAAACGGTTACAGTTTATTACATTGTTCGGAAAACTGTTTACGTTAATCGGATCATACCCAAGCAAAATATCATCACCTTCGGCAATAAGGCTAAAATTGTGGCTGTTTCGCGCTAAAGAAGTGGCGCTACTAAGATCTACGTTACCCGTACCTCCCGCCGTAAGGGTTGTTACATCTGTAAGAGTAATTGTATTTGTAAAGGTTAAATTACCAGTTCCAGTACTAAGCAAGCCTTGCAAACTGGCAGGACCTGTTTGCGTAAAGCCATTAGTAATGGTAGTAACACCTGCAGTTGTATTGTCTTTCGTTAAGGTACCACTAAAAGTAAAAACACCTTGAATATTTATTGTATGATTATCGCTACTTGAAAAAATCAATTGCGGTGTAGTAAAAGTCGGGCTAACAGCAGAGCCCGTATTGTCAGAGTTAGCTACATTGCCGTAAAGCCGTACAAAAGTATCTGCAGTGATATCTGTTTGCAAAGTTGTACCATTTGCTAGGCGTAAATTTCCTTGAAAGGATAAGTCTCCGCTAGTAGCACTTACGGTACCTTGCAAAGTGATTGGATCACTTGCCCCCACGTGTGTTAAGCCATTTGCAAAAGAAAGAGTATTAGTACCCGTTTTTGAAATAGCACCTGTAAAATTAAGAGCCCCTGAAACATTAATATTTTGATTATCACTACTTGAAAATGATAGTTGACGAGCAGTAATTGTTGGCGTTGCTGTTTCATCAGAACCATTTGAAGTAATGCTACCACCTAAAATAACTTGTCCATTTGTGGTATTTGCAGCTAATGTTATGGTTGTAGCGGCATGTATGTTTCCCTGAAGTTCTAAGTTTCCATTTGTCGCTTCCGTTCTTCCTCCAAGAGTTACTGTCTTATCTTCACCTACCTGTCTAAAACCATTGGTAAATTCAAGTGAAACATCTGCACGCTCCTTTTTCACATTTCCGCTAAAATCAAGCTGTGATGATGTAGTAATTATTTGATTTGAGCCAGTTTTTGTAAAATTAAGCGTAGAGGCTGTTAAGGTAGGCGTTCCTGTAGAAGTTACATTGCCTCCAAAAGTAATAGTACTAGTTGCTGTAGTAAGGTTTACTCCTGGATCAATGTCCGCCTCTCCATTATATGTTTGATAACCGCTGGTAGTTATGTTTGCGTTAATATCAGAAACGCCGGTTACAGTAAAACTAGTAAAGTCATTAACAGCACCTCCAAAGGTGATGGTACTAGCCGCAGCGTTAAATGTACCAGTTCCCGTAAAGGTTGAGCTTAAATCCACATTTGCAGACCCTGCATTAAAAACAAAAGCTCCAGTAGTACTTACAGGACCATCATAGTCTTGTAAGCCCGTCGTTCTAACATAAGAAGTTAAATTTATTGTAGCCGCATTGACAGTTACAGTACCTAAGCGTAAATTATATATACTTAAATCCGTAGTACTTGGATCATGTGCACCAATTCCTGCGGCTGAAAAACTCCCTCTAGCTATAGATGCGGTTAAATTGTAATGGGTAGCACCCCCTCCATTTTGCACCGTAGAAGAAAAGGTAACATTGGAGTCTGTAGTAGTAATTGATGTGTGTCCATTAAGTGTCACCGCCCCAGTGTAAGTTTGAGTACCTGTTGTGGTGATGTTACCGGAAATGGTAACTGCCCCATTTGCAGCAAGACTTGCAGCACTTAATACTTCTCCACTTGTTGTTGGTGCTGTTAAAGAAGCGCCCCCTTCTAGCGTTACTGTTCCCGTCCCCAAATCAACACCAGTAGATAAAACTGGGTAAAGACTACTCTCTAATGCCGTATCGGGGATTGTAACATTATCCCCATTCCCTGGAAAAGTTGATCCTCCATCTGAAGAAGTCCAATTTGTTGCTTCATCCCATGCGGTGCTTGTCGCACCAGTCCACGTATAAGTCGCCCCAAATGCACTCACCGCACACAGCAACACGGCACATAAAAAAAGCACACGCTTATGAGAAAATAATCTATGTAAAAAAGCAAACTCTTTTTTCAATTCCTAAACCCTAAAATAATTCCTAATTGGTAATTCCCAATTCCTAATTATCTACGCCCTAACAATCATTAATAATTACCTATAGTATAACACATTTTAATACAAATTCACACTTTTTGCATGAAAACCTAATTATATTATCAATTATGCATTATACATTACTATATTTTTCGG
>CAYJOZ010000008.1:15351-23315 GCA_964371925.1 uncultured Treponemataceae bacterium
CTGTCTTTTACCAAAAATCTTCAAATTATATCCTAGCCTATGTTCTTGCATATAGCCAACTATTGTGCCACGGACGGCACCCGACTCACATGTAATTGACTTTTGTGCTGATCAATTTTCTTCGAACTCGCAAAAGTCAGTAGTAAAAGCGTGCAAGGATGCGCACTTTTACGAATATTATAACACATTTTGACTAAATTTCCAATAATTAGTCAAAACTACCTACCTCTTTATCGGAAAAAAATGCTTTTATATTTAGCGCACTTAAACACTAACAGTTTTCCCAACTAAATAAGATAGATTAAGGCTTAATATAAAAAATAGAGAAGAATAAAAAAATGCTTAGTCTATATTAAAACAAATCTTTTACAGAAGGATATATTTTTTCAAAGCGCATGTATGCTTGATTATATATTTCTATGTTTTTTGCATTCGGCTTGCATACCCTAACACTTGTACTCAAGTTTAATGAAGAAATAAAATCATCATAACTAGAAATTAACATATGCTCAAGCAAAACACTTGATGCCAATGCCATACTTGGTAAAAATTCAGAATTATCATAAATAATAATATCTAAACCGAGAATATCTGCAAAAATTTGATTCCACTCGGACTTTCTTGCTCCACCACCTATTAAAGATATCTTTGTAGGATTGATGCCTAAAGTAAGCAAAGCCTGTTTTAAGGAAAATACTACACCTTCCAAGGTAGCTCTCACCATATCATTTTGCGACGTTTCTGAAGAAACTCCAACGAAGCATCCTCTAACCTTTGAGTCCAGCACAGGAAATCTTTCGCCTACCAAATAAGGTAAAAACAGCAGCCCCTCAGGATTAGGCGAACTATGTTCAATTGCTCTATCAACAATATTATACTTATCTTTTGATGAATCAACTAAATTTGCAATCCATTTATGAACACTTCCTGCATTGTAAACCGGAACAACATTGATAAATGAGTCTCTATCTATTGAGACTAGATTAAAAACATTTTGTTGAATATTTTTTGAAATACTTGCTATCCAGCCACTTGTGCCCAAGTTAATATTAATTTCACCAGGGCTTGCAATGCCACTAGCAAGCGTCGTAGCACCTGCATCTCCAATACCACAATAAACCTTGCACCCTTCTGGTAAGCCAGTTTCTTTTGATGCCTTAGACAAGACACTTCCGACAACCGTGTCCGTATATGCCACTTCGGGTAAAATACTTTCGTTAAGACCCAGCAAGCCTACCTCTGAAATAAATGAATGCTTTTCAATATCAAACATACCACTAGTACTTAGCGATGTTACATCAGAGGTAAATGAGTTTGTTAACTTTTGCGTAATATAATCTTTTGCAGAAATTAAAACCTTATACGTTTTTTCATAAATATCCGGATTATTCTCTTTTAACCACAATATTTTGGCAAAAGGCATAGAACCGTTAAAATCATTACCAGTTTTTTTTCTAATACTCTCAATAACACTAGAGTCGATTGTACTTACAACACTTTCTCCACGTTGGTCACTATATAAAATGGCATTACATACACTTTCCCCATCAGCATCAACACAAATTAAATCCTGCATCTGACCACTACAAATTATTCCAAGGATAGAATCTGTATCGTTGAGCTTCAATACAATTTCTTTCGTAAGCTCACAAAAATGGTTATACCATTCTTGTGGGCTTTGTTCAATGAAACCATTATTATGAATAGTTGTTATCTCTTTTTCTTTGCTAAAAACAACATTTTGTTGATCATCTAGCACTACACACTTTAATGCCGTTGTCCCAACATCAAAAGTCAAAATATAACTCATTTACTCTCCAATTGCTTTTACTTCATCTAAAAGAGCTTTTAAGCTATCATTAGATTCATTAATTTTACGGATTATCTCAGTACCAATAATTGCTCCATCAAATCCTTCTTTCCATATTTTTTCTATCTTTTCAGCACTATTAATGCCAAAACCTGCAAAAGCTAATGATTTACCATGCTTTTTTGTAACTTCAAGCATTTCATAATGCATCTCAGGTGTATTCGCACTTCCCGTTTGTCCTACATATAATTGCTCATATACCATTGAAAACTCATCTAATACTTCAAGCAACTCTTTTTCATCCATTAGTGGGTTTGCAAAACCAATTACATCAATATTATATACTTCGAGCTCTTTTTGCAGTGCTAAGCGTGGTTTTTTATCTGTATCAGGTATTACAATTCCATCCATCAGCCCAAGTTTTGCAAAATTTAAATATTTACCGCTCAGGATAAAGTCATCATAATAGGCCATAATCCATATAACTTTATTTGTTTGCTTTCGAATTTTTTCCCAATACGAAACATTGGTAGAGACTTCATAATCAACACTTCTATGTGCATCAGCTATAAGCGGCCCATCTGCAAATGGATTTTTTGAAGGGAACCCTATTTCAAAAATATCAACACTGTCTTCACAAATACTCATTATTTCAAACAAATTATCACATGATGGATACCCCGCAAGAAGATACTCAACTAAGTATTTGTTTTTTGATTTTATAAGTTTCTCTGATGCTTTTGAATAAATCTTACCCATTGTTTCCACTTCCTATTTTTTGTGCTACAACTGCTAATACGATTATCCCACCTGTCAAAATATTTTGAATAAATGTAGGAACTTGCAAAATAGTGAGGCCATTGGCTAAAACGGTAAAAATAGCAACCCCCACAATAGTACCAATAACATTAGGAACACCTTCCCTAAACAAAGTTTTTCCTATAAATATTGTCGCAAAAGCATTTAAACAATATGCATCTCCACCTGTAGGAGAAGCCGATCCAACCCTTGAGGCTAACAATACACCAGCAAGCCCCGCCATAGCAGCTGCAATTGTAAATGTTAAGGTTTTATGTAAATTTACCTTGATTCCTGCAACCTTAGAGGCCTGCTCATTTCCTCCTATCGCATATAACTTTCTCCCAAAAGCTGTTTTGGTTGTTATATAATAAAATATGCAACCAAAAAGAATCATTAAAATAGTCAAATAGTATACTGGTCCAATTTTCCCTGTTCCAACTGCTGTAAACCCTTCCGGAATACCATTAAAAATTATTGCACCACCTGACAACCAGTATGTTACACCATAAATAACCCTGCTCATAGCAAGTGTAATAATAAAAGACATTACATTGAACTTTGTTACTATAAATCCATTAATTAATCCAAAAATTGCACTTACAATTACAGTGATAATAGTAGCAAGTAAAAATGGAACTCCTGAAATAGCCAAAATAGTACAAAAGACACCACCAAAACTTGCAATTGTTCCAATTGAAAGATCGAATTCTTCTACACACATTATTAGAGTCGCCCCTAATGCTACAACAGAAAGAATGGCCATTTGTCGTGTAATATTCCAAAAGTTTGCTGTAGAGAAAAAGGCTCTCGGGTTCAAAGAACCAAAAACAATAATAATTGCAATTAAAGCAAATATAGTCCCGTATACACGAAATATTTCCGATAGTTTCATTCGTGTTTTTATTGTATTTTCCATAGAAATAACTCCTCTAAAACCCCAAATGGGTTAAAATATATTCTTTAACGTTCTTGATAGCAATAAGTCAACACCTTTTCTGCTGTCATATTTTCATTTGGGAATGATTCCCACGTCTTACCATTTGCCATTATCATTATTGTATCTGCTACTTCAAGCATCTCTTTTAAATCTGAGGTAACATACACAACACTACTTCCCTTATCAGTACAATCTCGTAAAAGCTTATGTATTTCATTTCTTGTACGAATATCAACTGCTTGAGTGGGCTCATCACAAAGGAACACTTTAGGGCGAGACATTAATGCTTTCGCAAATACTACTTTTTGCTGATTTCCCCCTGAAAGTTCTCTAATAACTTGATTAATGCCACTTGTTTTTATTCCTAATTCTTCAACTTTTTGTGTTGAGTCTAGAACTTCTTTTTTTTCATTATAAATTCCAAAAGAAGAATAAGAATCTATTGTAGACAGCACAATGTTGTCTTTTATACTTCGAGTATCAATAAGTGAATGACCCCTACGGTCTTCATGTACAAGAACTATGCCATTTTTAATGGAAGAGGATGAACTCAACAATGCTTGTTGTTTACCTTCTAAGAATACAGTCCCAGATTTCATTTTTGTGTACCCATATATGGCCTCTAAAAGCTCAGTTCTTCCACTTCCACCAAGACCAAATATACCCAATATCTCACCTTTTCTTACTTTGAAAGAGGCATCTTTTACAATGTGATCTCGAGTAGAAACATTTTTAACTTCAAAAATGGTATCCCCAAATTCTGTTTTCCTAAAACCATCAGAATTACTAACGTATTTATCAGTCATAAGTGAAATAAGACCGTTTTTATCAATATCTTCTTTTTTTACTGTTTTAACATGCTCACCATTTTTAAAAACTGTAATAGTATTTGTAAGTTGAAAAATCTCATCCATACGATGTGTTATGTATAGTATCGCTGTTCCTTTTTTTTGGACAGTATGAATGATATTAAATAAGACCTCACTTTCTTTATCGGTTAGAGCTGCTGTTGGCTCATCTAAAATAAGCAGCTTACAATCACTCATCATTGCACGAGTTAATTCAACCAATGTTTTTTGTGGAGGAGATAAGTCTTTTGCAAGCTTTTCCAAAGGAAATGAAATTCCATAGGCTTCCATAACTGATGTAATTCTTGATTTCATTTTTGTATAATCAAGAGAACAAAGCATTTTCTTTTCTGTTTCTAAACCAAGATAAATATTCTCTATACCATTAAATGTAGGAATTAGGTTTCTATCTTGATGTATAACATTAATACCGAGTTTTCTAGCTTGTACAGGATTATGAATTTCTACCTCATTACCATCAATAAAAATAGCTCCTTTGTTGGAAGGAATAACCCCAGTAAGTATTTTAATTAAAGTTGATTTTCCTGCTCCATTTTCGCCAACTAAGCCGTGGATTTCACCTTTTTTTATCGAAAAATTTATATCTTTTAAGGCATACATGCTTCCAAATTGTTTACATAAGCCTTCTGTTTTTAAAATCACAATAACATCCTTAATACACTTGTGCACACATAGATTTTTATATGCACAAGTGTTGTTCTTAACTACTCAACAAGAAGTGCTGGTACAAATTTATTACCTTTAGAAACAGATTCTCCTTCTAAAGATTTGATAACATCTTCAACGACAACGCCTGCCATACCTTCAAAGTCTTGCTTAAGTGTTGCAACTAAATTTGTATTAGCATCAATAAGAGTAACTGCTTGTTCATTTCCATCAACTCCAACTACAAGAATTTCATCCCTGCCTGCTTCTTGCAAAGCTTGAGTAACACCTATAGCTGGTTCATCCCAACCGCACAATACTGCATCAATTGATCCTACTGCAGGATATGCTGTTAAAAGATTTTCCATAATTTCTTTTGCATTATTTATCTGATTTGGAACATCTACATGGTGTTCTGATAATAAAACCACTTCTGGATACCTTTTTAAAACTTCTTCCATTGCAAGAGTTCTTTGTACTACACCAGGATGCGGTCTATGAGATAAATGAACTACAGTCCCTTCTTTCCCCATCTTATCAAATAAATAGGTTGAAATTTGCTCTCCCATTTGAAAGTTGTCGCTTGTAGAATTCATTTGCATTTCATCAATGTACCCAGAATCACATCCAAACACTAAAACATTTGATGCACTAGCTTCTTTGATTTGAGGTTCTACTAGAGAAGGAGCAGCACTTACAATAATTATTGCATCTGAACCAGAAATAACACTTGTTTCAATATCTGCTGCAAATTTTGAAACATCATTTGCTGAATCCATTACACTTACTTCAAACCCTTCAGCAAGAAGCCTATCTTCCATGGTGTCAACCATCTCTTTTGTTGTCACAGATGACATATATGGAGTACAGATTGCAATTTTTTTTACATCTGACTCACCACAACTAACGACAAACAGGCATGTCAAACAAACTACCACTAAAACCATACCAATTCTTATTAAATTTCTCATATTTTTCTCCTTAAAAACTCTGCGTTAGCAGCGCGTCATGGAGGACGCGAATCTGCAGTTTATAAACGCAACGCTTTGCAAACTGCAAATGATAAAATAACATGGAAGATATTTTATCATTCCTCCTTAATTCTTTTTGTGAGCGCTATCTAGAAAATTACTCACATCTACTACCTTTTCATACTCAGTTAAAACTCAGATAGTTTTTTTTGTATGAAACACAATTCTTCACCTCCTTTATAGAATATTATATTAAACACCGTGCAGTACTCAAAGATGTTATTAATACATCTAAATAACCGCCTTCTAAAATAGCTTTAATAGCATCTACTTTATTAAGCCCACATGCTATACCTATTTTTTTTGCCTTTTCCAAATCCTTAATACTTAGCCCAATTATTCTCTCTGTCATTTCTGAATCTATTACATTTCCATCTGCATTAATATAAGAAGCACAAATTGAAGCTACTGCGCCTGCTTTCTTCAAATGGTCAATATCATCTAAGAGAAAATGTCCTGCTTCTATTGTTGTTGACGCAGAGTCTACGTTTCCTATCCCAATAAGAACAACATTACAACCTTTACCCATGTCAAGTATTTTCTTAATACTAGGTTCATTCATTAATACTTTTTTGCCATCTAAGTTATTCAAATATTGTGGAGCATTTAATAGATAATATTTTCCTCCCGTTTTACCTGCAAGCTCTTGGGCTATTGTATTTGCATACCAGTCATTCCCATTCGAAGAAGCTCCTCCACAAAGAGGAATAAACTCTAAGCCCCTAATATTTGATTTGGGAAGTGCCCTAGCTAAAGCTGCGATAGTTTTTCCAGCCATAACCCCTACAGTATCATTATCTCTAACAATCACAGAAAACAAATCCTTCGTTAGCTCGGCTAACTTACGAATCGAAGAATCATCAGTAGACTCCCCCGTGTCATAAACATACACTTCAGAAATAGCATACTTTTTTTGAATTTCTAGTTGATAAAAATTTTCATCTGTATTTGGATAATTTATATTATGAGTCACAAGTCCAGTCTCTTCTGCTTGTGCAATTATCCTACAAACTTGAGAGCGGGATATTTTTAAAGCAGTAGAAATCTCTTTTTGGCTCATTTTTTTTATAAAAAACATTTCACATACGAGTAATAAAAATTTTGTATTATCTAGTATACCCAAAAATAACTCCTTTGAAATTAATTTCAATACGGTTATTAATTTCATATTATATTGTAAGCCTGAAATTTATATTTGTCAAGAAAAAAATAATTGCGCCGTACTCTTTTCCGTGGTAGAATTATAGTCAGAGGTACACACAACATGAACAACATAGCATTAATAACAGGCGCTTCAAGCGGAATTGGAAAAGCACTCGCAATATACCATGCTCAAAAAGGTGGGGACTCGGTAATAGTTTCAAGAAAACTAGAAGATCTACTCATCGTACAAAAAGAAATAGAATCAACATACAACACAAAAGTTGTCTGCATTGCAAAAGATTTAAGTAAGCAAGCTTCAGCAAAAGAACTTTACAACGAAATAAAAAAACAGAACATCGAAATAGAATATCTTATGAACAATGCAGGCTTTGGAGGCCAAGGTTTTTTCCATGAGCGAGATCTTCAAAAAGAACTTGATATGATTCAAGTAAACATAACAACGCTTACAGAACTTACTCACCTTTTTTTACAGGATTTTAAAGCAAAAAATAGAGGAAAAATCTTAAACACAGCCTCTACAGCGGCCTTTATGCCAGGCCCTATGCAAGCAGTGTACTATGCATCTAAAGTTTACGTAATGTCGTTTTCAAATGCTATAGCGTGCGAACTTGAAGGCACACCAATTACCGTTACAGCCCTACTTCCTGGAGCCACCGAAAGCAAGTTTGGCTCAACATCGGGAATGTCAAACACAGCCCTTTTCAAAA
>CAYJOZ010000009.1:0-22278 GCA_964371925.1 uncultured Treponemataceae bacterium
TTGATGCTTTTTTTAATGAGTTTGAAAAGATAAAAACTCAATCAAGTTACGTAGACCTGCTCACCTATTAGTAACATAAAAAGCCTTTTATCAAAAACACTATATTCTAGCGCAAATATACCATTAAAAGCATAACATCTGAGTTTCTAATGCCAGAAATTCTACTTGCTTGCCCTAGTGTTTGCGGGCGAATTTTTTCAAGTTTTTGCTTTGACTCATTTGACAAACTCGGAATCGCCGCATAATCAAAATCTTCAGGAATTTTTGCATTTTCCATTTTCCGCATTTTTTCTATACGTCTATCTTGCTTTTCTACATAGTGCTTGTACTTAAAGTCTATTGCAGCGGCTTCTAAAATATCATGAGGATATTTTTCTGCAAGGGCCGTAGTAAAAAGTGTTTCTTCGACCGCTAAACTCATGTCTTTTTCAAACTGGCTTATTATTTCTTTTTTTAATGAGAGTTTATAAGCAAGCTTTTCCATCTGTGCAGGCGATTTTAAACCAACAGCAAAAGCCTTTGCAAAAAGCCGTTCATCTGCACTATCGTGCCTGAGTTTTAAGCGATATTCTGCACGAGCCGTAAACATGCGGTAAGGCTCTTTTGTACCAAGAGTTACCAAATCATCAATAAGAACACCAATATACGCTTCGTCGCGGCCTAAAATCAAAGGCTCATAAGAAGGAATATCAGCAAGCCTATCTTTATGCCCCGCAAAATGCGCAAGGTTTCCATCATCATTTACACTTTTTGTATGCTCTCCACAAAGTTTCTCGTGGGATTTTGAGTATAATGCGGCATTTATTCCTGCAACAAGGCCTTGTCCTGCAGCTTCTTCGTATCCTGAAGTTCCATTTATTTGTCCTGCAGTAAAAAGCCCTGCAACCTTTTTTGTTTCTAAACTTGCAAAAAGCTCAGTAGGGTCAATATAATCATATTCTACAGCATACCCAGGGCGTGAAATTATAGCATTTTCAAAAGGTTCCATTGTGCGTAAAAAGGCATCTTGTACATCCTCTGGAAGAGACGACGAAAAACCATTTAAGTACATTTCTTCTGTCATTAAACTTTCTGGCTCTAAAAACAATTGATGTCGTTCCCTTTCGGCAAAGCGTACAACTTTATCCTCAATAGAAGGACAGTAGCGAGGCCCAGTTCCACTTATTTTGCCCGAAAAAAGTGGTGATAAATCAATATTATCACTAATTACTTTATGAGTGCTTTCATTTGTATACGCAAGATAACATGGCACCATAGGGCGGTCTACTTTTTCAGTGTCAAAAGAAAACGGAATAATTTTTTCATCACCCTCTTGTATTTCCATTTTCGAAAAATCAATGCTTGAACGTAAAATTCGAGGAGGTGTTCCTGTTTTTAATCTGCCTGTCGAAAAGCCTAGCCTGTTTAAAGAATCGGTTAAGCCAAACGCTGCTTGCTCGCCAAGACGGCCGCTATTTTCATCATAGGTACCAATAAAAATCTTTCCACCTAAAAAGGTACCTGTTGTTAAAACGGCTGCCCTAACGGGTATTTTTCGACCTCTTTGAGTAATTAGGGCCGTTATCTTTTTCTCGCGCGTGCCATCGTTAACAGGAATGGTTTCAATATCC
Source organism: uncultured Treponemataceae bacterium (assembly GCA_964371925.1). GTDB lineage: Bacteria > Spirochaetota > Spirochaetia > Treponematales > Treponemataceae > CAYJFX01. The sequence continues at coordinate 1,611 of CAYJOZ010000009.1, forward strand.
ACTACCGTATCTTGAAGCATAAAAATATTTTCTTGAGATTCTAATGTTTTACGAGCTATGTCTGCATACAGGATTTTGTCAGCTTGGCTTCTCGGGGCTTGTACAGCAGGCCCCTTGCTTTTATTTAATAGCCGAAACTGCAACATAGATTGGTCAATTATTTTTCCCATCTCACCGCCAAGAGCATCTATTTCTCGTACAATATTTCCTTTAGCAATGCCTCCAATAGAGGGGTTACAAGACAGTCTGCATATTGCATCAATTGACTGTGTAATAACAATTGTTTTGTTTCCCATCCGTGCACTCGCAAGGGCTGCTTCAAGACCGGCATGACCTGCACCAACGACTGCAACATCAAAAGAGTCATAATATCCAGTATAAGCCTTATTTTTATTTTCCATTCTTAATCCCACACAAAATGATACGGTGTTTCTTGGTAAACATAATTTATCCAGTTATAATAAAAAAGATTTGCATAACTTCGCCATGTTGATAAAGGAGGCTTTGAAGGATCATCATTTGTAAAATAATTTTTTGGCACTTCAATATCTAAGCCTTTTTCAACATCTCTCCAGTATTCTCCTGCAAGAGTATCAACATCATATTCAAAGTGGCCAGTAACAAAAATCTTTCTTGAATCTTTAGACTTTACCAATAAAACGCCAGCATCATCAGACTCTGCTAAAATACATAAATCTGCATTTTTTTCTATATCGCTTCGTGTAACCTCTGTATGCCTCGATTGAGGTGCTAAAAACACATCATCAAAACCCCTTAACAACGGGTCATTTTCAACACACTTATTATGTTTAAAAATTCCAAACATCTTTTTTTTAAGATTGTACTTTGGAATGCCATAATTATGATACAGTCCAGCTTGTGCACCCCAACAAATATACAGCGTTGAAAAAACATTGTCTTTTGCGTAATCCATTATTGTTTTTAACTCATCCCAATAGTCAACATTTTCAAAAGGAATTTGCTCTACAGGTGCACCAGTTATGATTATGCCGTCAAATCGTTGCGATAAGATTTCTTTAGAACTAACATAAAACCGTTGAAGATGCTCTTCGCCCGTGTTTTTTGCCGTATGAGACTCCATATGAACAAGAGATATTTCAATTTGCAACGGGGTATTTCCTAAAAGTCGCAATAATTGTGTTTCGGTTGCAATTTTGGTCGGCATAAGATTCACAATTGCAATTTTTAAAGGACGTATATCCTGGTGTGAAGCTCTTTCATTTGTCATTACAAAGATGTTTTCCGATTCTAGAATTTCTCTAGCCGGTAAATCTGATTGAATTTTTATTGGCATATCTTTAAAACTATAGCACATTTTTGTATTTTTTGCTATACTTCTAGCATGAAAATGCAACAGACTAAGCAAGCAATAAAAAAACTCAAAACACTCGTTGCAGCACCCTATTCAGATGTTGATAAATTTAGAAAAGATATAGAACAGACGTTTTCATCTCCTTTGTTACCAAACAGAGTTGAGATGGAAAAAACTACTATAAATGGCATTGAATGTGATGTACTTATTCCAGAAGTATGCTCAACCTCACAACTAATCTTATATGTGCATGGTGGCTCTTTTATTGGTGGCTCCCCTGCTTCATGGAGAGGGTTTTGTGCAAGTTTAGCACATGCTTCGTGTGCTAAATTAATTCTTCCTAAATATAGACTTGCCCCACAACAACCGTTCCCAGCAGGACTTGATGATATTAAAGCTGTAATGAAAAAGCTTTACACAGAGCCAAAAGATATCATTCTTGTTGCCGATGGCTCTGGTGCAAGCATCGCATTGGGTGTTTTATTAAAAATAAAAGCTTCCTTTCGAAAAAAAATAAAAGCAGTGGTTCTTTTCTCTCCATGGATAAATGTTTCAGAGGATTTAGAACATTCAACAGAAAAAAAACCTGGAAAAGATAAAATTTTAACTCCAGAAGCATTAAAATGGAGCGCAGAACTATATACATACTCTGAGAATTTAAAAAGCCCCTATATTTCTCCAGTATATGCAGATCTATCCATGTTAGAAAATTTCCCTTCGCTATATATTCAAGTTGCAAAGGGAGAACTAATAGAGCCAGACATTAATTACTTTCAGGGGCGCCTTCGAAAGTTTGGTATTTCTTGTGAAGTGGATACATGGCAAAATGTTATGCATATGTTCCAAAGAGCAGATGAATTTCTAGAAGAATCTCATCTCGCAGTAGAAAAAGCAGGAAAATATATTCGTGAAAAAGAGGACTTGTAAATGGAACTAGTATGCCCAGCCGGAAATATTGAAAAATTGCGATACGCCTATGAATATGGAGCAGATGCCGCCTATATTGGTTTAAAAAACTTCTCTTTGCGTGTAAAAGCTGACAATTTTCATAACGAAGAATATATTACTATTCAAAATTTGAAAAATAACTTCCCCAATAAAAGACTTTTTTGTGCAATGAATATTACATTTCATAACAAAGATTTAGATGCTTTTTTGGGTGAAATTGACTATTTTAAGCAATATCCTTTTGATGCTTTTATTATTCAAGACATCGGCATGGTAAATCTCATTCAAAAACATTTTCCAAACACAAAGCTTCATTTAAGTACACAAGCAAACTGTATAAACAGAGAAGCGGTAAAAATGTACCAATCTCTCGGATTTGATAGAGTTGTTGTTGGTCGTGAAGCTTCTCTTGCAGAAATTAAAGAAATTAAACAAGCTGTTCCTGAAATGGAAATCGAAGCTTTTGGCCATGGCGCAATGTGCATTTCATACTCGGGAAGATGCTTAATGAGCGCATATTTAAATGGAAGAAGTGCAAATGCCGGAGCCTGCTCACACTCTTGTCGCTGGGACTTTGACATAAAAACGGCAAAAGAACTCGCACAAAGCGGGGAACTAGTTCTTGAAGAAAAAAAACGCCCAGGAGAATACTTTCCAGTTATTGAAGGTGAAAATTTTACTGCTGTGCTTTCTTCAAAAGATTTATGCATGATAGATTATCTAACCGAATTTAAAAATGCAGGTGTTGATTCCTTGAAAGTAGAAGGCCGTATGAAAAGCCTTTACTATGTGGCGCTCACAGCCCGTGCGTATCGAAAAGCAATAGATGCAAAAGAAGGCCTTATTACCGAAGAAGAGGCAAAGCCCTATGTAGCAGAGCTTTTTAATTTACAACACCGCGCTTTTGGTACAGGTTTTTATTTTGGCCCAGATGATGCAAATGAAACAACATCAGGTGAGTCCTCGGGTGCCTATGAAATGTCTGGAACTATAGAAAATGTCCTCTCTGACGAAATGCTTCAAGAAATACTGGTAAAAGGGCAAAAAACCGTGAACGACTTTGTTCAAGATCTTGAAGCACTCCACCCTGATGCTAAAAAAGCAAAACTAAAAGATTATGAAGATCACCCAGAGAAAATTCCCCATGCCCCAAAACAAAAACAAGGCTGGTTTTTATATCCATTCAAAGCAATGAACAAAATTGAAGAAGGCGTCCCGTTTGAGTTTATTGGCCCTAATAAGGTAAGTGTCCCTATGACACAAAACAACTATTGCTTTATAAATCCAGAAGATGGAACAATAATGCAATGGGTAAGTTTCGGTCATGATTGCCTTATTTACACAAGCGAAAAGCTTGAAAATAACTGGATTATGAGAATGAAAACAAATAAGATACGATCTGCAGGGCGATAACATTTAGGAGAAAGTATGAATACAGCAATATTATGGGATATAGAAAATGTAACACCTCCTGTAGGAATGAACTATGTTCAAATGGTTATGGACTCTATTTCGGACGAAGGAAAAATATCCTATGCCATGGCCTTTGGTAATTGGAATGAAAAGAATATTACCGAAATTGCAAAAGAACTATCAAACAATAGCTTCGAACTTCTCCATATTCCTTCACAGGGAAAAGGAAAAGATTCCTCCGACATGGCAATGGTTGCTCGTGGTATAGAACTTATTTTTCAGTATCCAAACATTGAAAAATTTGTTCTTATAACAGGGGATGCACACTTTAAACCCTTATTACAAAGTTTTAGAAAGTATGGGAAAAAAACGCTGGTAATTTGTGACGTTACGCGAAATGCTTCTGAAGACTTGTTACGTATGGCAGACGACTTTAAAGACTACAGAGATATTATTGATGCAACAGATTCGGCAGATGATAATGAAGAAGTTCTTTTTGATTCAAAAACCCTCACAAAAGAACAGTCTTTTGATCTTTTTGAAGATGCAGTTTCAACAATGACAAAAGAGGGTAAAGAGCCTTTTTTAGGAGCTGTTAAAATTAGAATGAAACTTTTAAATTCAAACTTTAACGAACGACAACTCGGTTTTCGAACATGGAAAGCCTTTGTTAACGCAGCTATCAAAGTCACTTCAGTGAAGTTTTCTGAAGAAGAGCACAATAAATTACAGTTAAAAGCCCAAATTAACAAAGGTCTTCCAAAAGAATTTACAGAGCTTCTTTCACTACTGCATAATGATGAATGGAAGCCGTTTGCAGACGCTGCAAAAAATATAGACTATAAAAAGTATGGTTATACTCGATTTAAAAAGCTTGCCCATGATGCAGAAAAAAGAGGGCTTGTACAATTAAAAAACAAAGGCCTTATTTGGTACTTAAAAAAACTATAAGGAAAAAGAATGAAAACATTTACATGGTCCACCATACAAGGGGCAATTTTTGATCTTGATGGCACGCTCTTAGATTCTATGCAACAATGGCAGCGCATGGGAAGTACATACTTAAAAACAAAAAAAATAGAAGCTGAAAAAAATCTTAATGAAAAATTATATCCTTTAACAATAATTCAATCGGCTCATTATTTAAGAGAAACCTATAACATAGATTTAACAGTAGAAGAAGTAGTAAAAGAGTGTAATGGTGTTATGGAACTTGAATACAACACAACTATACCGCTTAAGCCTTTTGTTAAAGATTTTTTAGATCTATTAAAAGAAAAAAACATACCCATGTACGTAGCAACTGCCACAGACAGACATTTGGTAGAAATTGCACTTGAAGGCCACGGTATTGCAGACTACTTTAAGGGAATTGTAACCTCTACAGAGGCAGGGAGTGCAAAAGCAGAATCGCCTGCTATTTTTGACTTAGCACGCAACGAACTTGGAACAATCCTTGATAAAACTATTATTTTTGAAGATTCCTATCATGCCATAAAAACAGCCCATAAAGCAGGCTACCCAATAGCAGCCCTTTACGATTTAGCTGCAGAAAGAGATTTAGAAGAAATAAAAAGCTTATCTACTTGGTACTCTGAAACATTTGAAGAATATGTAAAGGCCTTATCGTAAGTTTTAATTATTAAAACAAGCCCGAAATATTGCCATCATCATCAACATCTATATCACAGGCAGCGGGAACTTTTGGTAAACCAGGCATAGTCATTATATCACCCGCCAACACTACCAAAAAGCCCGCACCAGAATACAATTGCACATCTCGAACAGGGAATACATAATCTTTTGGAGCGCCAATTAAATCTTTATCATGACTTATAGAATTTTGCGTTTTTGCAATACAAATTGGAAGATTTTCATATCCTGCAGCAGTGTATTCTTGTATTTTTTTCAAAGCTGCGGGTGAAATGTCTACACTTTTTGCACGGTATATTGTCTTTGCAACTTTTTCAATTTTGTTTACAAAAGGCTCTGAGAGCTCATACAAGGGCTTAAAAGTAGCCTTTTTTGTGTCTATTGTACTTACTATTGTTTTTGCTAATTCTGTCGTCCCTTTACCACCCTTTGCCCAGCCTTCGCTTATGATGCAGTCTACACCAAAATCTTTACAAAGCGTTGTCAAAGTCTCTATTTCAGACGAAGTGTCAAGAAGAAACTGGTTTAATGCAACTACTGCAGGAACACCAAATTGGGAAATGTTTTCAATATGTGTTTTTAAATTTTCAAAACCCTTTTTTACAGCCTCTATATTTTCCCTTGGAAGATCTTCTTTCTTTACACCACCATGCATTTTTAAAGCGCGAATGGTTGCCACAATTACAATAGCACTTGGAGAAATTCCTGCTGCTCGGCATTTAATATCTAAAAATTTCTCAGCCCCTAAATCTGCAGCAAAACCTGCTTCTGTTACAACATAATCACCAAGGGCTAGCGCACTTAGCGTCGCATTTACACTATTACAACCGTGAGCAATGTTTGCAAAAGGCCCTCCATGAACAAAGGCTGGTGTTTTTTCAAGTGTTTGCACCAAGTTTGGTCTGATAGCATCTTTTAACACAGCTGCAATTGCTCCAGAAATTCCTAACTCCCTGAGAGTTACAAATTGCTTTGAATAGTTTTTTGCAATTACAATACTGTTTAATCTTTCTTTTAATTCTTTGATATCTTTTGATAGGCATACAATAGCCATAATTTCACTTGCTACGGCAATTGAAAAATGATCTTCTCGTGTCACACCATCTGCATTAGAGCCTAAGCCAATAACAATATTCCTTAAAGCCCTATCGTTTAAGTCTACACACCGTTTCCATGTAATAGTTTTTGGATTAATATCAAGCTCATTTCCCTGTTGAATATGATTATCGATGAGAGCAGCAATTAAATTGTTTGCAATGGAAATTGCGTGAATATCACCAGTAAAATGAAGATTTATATCTTCCATAGGAACTATTTGCGAATGTCCGCCTCCACAAGCTCCTCCTTTTATTCCAAAACAAGGGCCAAGAGAAGGCTCGCGTAAAGCTATGACAACTTTTTTTCCTATTTCACTTAACCCATCTGCCAAGCCTACAGATACAGTAGACTTTCCTTCACCAGCTGGAGTAGGAGTAATTGCTGTTACTAAAATAAGTTTCCCTCTTTTTTCTAAAGGAATCTCTTGTAACTCTTTTAATTTTTTAAAAGAAAGTTTTGCTTTATATGAACCAAAAAAATCTATATCTTCTTCAGTTAATGAAATCTTTTTTGCAATTTCTGCAATTGGTTTCATTATGTTTTTTTGAGCTATTTCAATGTCTGATTCTACTTTCACTTTACTTTTCCTCGAATATAGTTGCAATAATTGCTTTGGCTACATTTTCACCATCCATTGCAGAAGACACTATTCCACCAGAATAGCCAGCGCCTTCACCTGCAGGAAAAACGCCTTTTAGCACTGGATTTTCGCATGTTTGCGAATGCCGTAAAATTCGCAAAGGAGTAGAAGTTCTTGTTTCAGGCGCAATTAAAACAGCCTCCTCACACACAAAACCTTTCATCTTTTTATCAAACTCATGGAATGCTTCTTGCAATCGAAGAGAGATGTGTTCTGGCAACCATAAATCCAATCTCGATGAAACAAGACCTGGCACATACGATGTTTCAGGCAATGTTTTTGAAAGGCGTCCTTCTAAAAAGTCTACTAACCTTTGAGCCGGAGCCGCTTGAGGATTTTTGGGTTTCCCCTTTTGTGCTTGATTATATGCTTCTACTTCTATATTATTTCTAAAATTTAGCCCAGCCAAAACATCGTTTCCAAACTCTGACGGAATATCTTCAGGGCGAGTTTCTACAACTATGGCCGAGTTGGACCATATAGAATTTCTGTTTGATGCAGACATACCATTTACCACTAAATGGTCAGGAGCACTCGACGATGGTACAATAAATCCACCAGGACACATACAAAAAGAGTATACACCCCTTCCTGCAATTTGTGCCGTAAGTTTATACTCAGCCGAGGGCAAACTTGTATCATTATTTTCTTTTCCATACTGAATAGTATCAATTAGCTCTCGTGGATGCTCTAACCGAACACCAATAGCATATGTTTTTGCTTCAAGGGCTTGCTGTAATACATATAAAACATTATCACTGGTTACACTTGCATGAGCTACAGCGGCTTGAGCAACCAGGCGATATATATCGTCTGCAGAATGGCCAGTAGCTAATAACACTACGCCTGTTTCTACTTTTTCTTTTTTCTTTGTAATAATTTGCTCTGTTTCTACTGCAGTTATGTGGTGATTTTCATCAAAATCAAAACCAATACACTTTGTATTATAGTGAACTTCTCCACCAAAAGTGCGTATCGTTTTTATAATTGCTTCAATAATTTCTGGTAATTTATCTGTTCCGATATGAGGATGTGCATCTGATAAAATTGCTTTATCTGCTCCATGGTAATGTAAAATTGATAATATATGAGAAATATCGCCTCTTTTATTTGAGCGTGAATATAATTTCCCATCTGAAAAAGTTCCTGCGCCACCGGCTCCAAAGCAATAATTCGAATTTTCTTGAACATTTCCTGTTCGACTTATTTCTGCTATATCTGCTTTGCGTTGATGCGTTTCATTTCCGCGTTCAATAATTATTGGTTGAATACCTTTTTCTAGCAGAGATAAAGCGGCGAACAGTCCAGCCGGACCTGCTCCAACAATAACAACTTTTTTTGAGCTATCTGCTGTTTTCCACTCAGGGTTAAAGCTATCAGAAGGCGTTTCCCCAACATAGACAGCATACCGTATATGAAATTTTACATCTTTTCTTCGTGCATCAATAGACTTTTTTTTGCATACGATAGCTGATACTTCAGAACTTCCTACGTATGTTCCGCTATCACTCAACATTTTTAAAACTCTTTTTTTAACGAGTTCTTTATCATCCTCTTGTCCTGGGAAAAGAGTTAACATTACCTCATAAATCATAACAAAGATTATATACTAAAAAGAGTAAAAAAACAACAACTATAATTTTTTTTCGCTATTTTTTACAAAGAGGATTTTTTAAAAGATATTTTGTTTATGGAGTTGTTCGAACTGCCGACTTTGTATCTACAATACGTCTCATATCGATAATGTTTGCTACAACCATGTATGTATCATACACTTCTAGTTTTCGTTTTTCAACAAACTTATTTACTTCATCACGAGCGACATCAAAAGGAAGCCCTGCCCAGTGAGAAAGATCTTGAATAGTTAAATTGAATTGTCTCGATCTGTCTAATCCCTGTGGATTTCTATTCATTTCATCAAACATTAAGAAAACATCTGCTATTCTCGCTTGTAAATCTTCAATAACGAGAATCTTAAAGCGGCGTTTTTGGTCATAAATACGCTTGCAAAATAATTTTAACAAAATTAATGCTATTTGTGGATTACCCATTATTAGAACTTCAAAATTTTCTTTGTTAAACTCTAACACTTCTACTTTATTTAAAGCAACAGCCGTTGCCGAACGAGGAGTATTTTCTAATATTGCCATTTCTCCAAAAAACTCTGATGGCTTTAATATATCAATATTTTTCTTAGATCCTTTAACACATTTAACCAATTGTACTTGTCCCGATTGAATTAAATAAAAACTATCTCCCGGTTCATACTCTGATATAATTACAGCTTCAGGCTCAAACGTTTTTGCAAAGCGTGAAAAAGTTGGAAGAGAAAATTGCTTTAAAGCAGAAGAGCTACCAGTTAAGTCGTCCTCTGCGTCTCCCACATGCGCTGCTTTTTTAGAGCGTCCACCTTGTAAGTCCAACCTTCTCTTTGACGAAGCATATATTTTTGCAACTTCTTCTTTTTTGGAAGTGTTTGGAAAGCGAGAAAGAATTTTTGTACAAACATCGCAACAGGCCTTATATTGCTCATCATCAAAAAAACTTTGTGCAACAGAAATCATTCCTGTTACTTGGTCAATATCTACTTCACTCTTTAAAATTGATTCTGTTTTTTTATGAATAGCTCTTAGCTGATTTGAAAAAACACGCAACATTTTCATGATAACTTGTCTATTACCACTAAACATTTTTTCAAATTCTTGTACAGTTAAAGCAATAGCACTTGCCTCTGTTACAACAGTTGCTGTTTCTTCACGAGGAAAGTGTCCTAAGGCAGATTTAACACCAAAAAATTCGCCTTCACGAATATGTTCTGTTGAGGGAATATTTGTTTCAATATCGGTACTTGTTAAGAGGATCATTCCTTTTTGAAGAATGAAAATTCTATCATCTATATCGCCAGCAAAATAAATAATAGATCCCTTTGTGTACTGCATTGCCTTTGGCATGTTTTACCTCTATAAATAGTATATCACATAATTGTACTTTTTTCATTATATCATAAAAATAAAATTTATGATATAGTTTTTTTATGATTGATTTACATACACATTCAAGCGCTTCTGATGGATCTTTAAGCCCAACAAACCTCATAGCATATGGCGCTAGCAAAGGCTTACAAGTTATTGCCCTAACCGACCACGATACAATTGCGGGTCTTGAAGAAGCTCAAGCTGCAGCAAATGAACATAACATACATCTCGTCAAGGGCATTGAATTAACCATACAATGGCCCACCGGTGAGTTTCACCTTTTAGGTCTAGGTGTAAAAAACCCAAGTTCCTCACTCACTAACATTATCGCATTTTTACGCAAAGCTCGCAATACAAGAAACGAAAAAATTGTAAAAAAAATGCAAACTTATGGAATAAATGTTTCTGTTGAAGAATTGAAAAATATGTTTTTAACAGAATCTTTAGGCCGTCCACACATTGCAGATTTTTTAGTTTCAAAAAAAATTGTTAAAACACGACAAAAAGCCTTTGATAAATTTTTAGCAAGAAACATGCCTTTTTACGAGCCAAAAGCTGGAGCAAATTTGGATGAAGCAATAGTTGCAATAAAAGAAAGTGGCGGCATCCCTGTTCTAGCTCATCCGTTATCACTGTATCAATCCTGGGGAAAAATTGAGCCGGTTTTGCAAAATATTTTTGATAGGGGAGTAGAAGGAATGGAAGCCTGGCATCCGGGGGTGCGCGTTGTTGAAGCAAAACGTCTTGAAGAAATGGGCAAACGAATAGGCTATTTTATTACCGCAGGAAGTGATTTTCATGGAGAACATGTTAGAGCCGATAGAAAAATTGGAAGAACAAGTGGTGGCCTTGCCATTGAAGAAAGATTTTGGCTTGAAGAATTAAAGCCAAATCTAGAAAATATCTAAAAAAACACTCAAAAAAAGCATTTTTTTATTAATTTATCCAAAAAATTAGAAAATTTTTCTCAAAAAAAAACAAAGAATACTATATAGCTTATTTATTGTGGAGAAAAAATGAAAATAATTAGTTTTTCACCCTTTGGGTATGAAGGCGCTTTAGTCTCGATTGAAGTTGATTTACGAAGAGGTATTCCTATGGTCGAACTTGTTGGCCTTGCAGATAATGCTGTAAAAGAAGCACGAGAAAGAATGCGGGCTGCAATACGTAATTCTGGTTTTGAGTTTCCCCTTGAACGAGTTTTAATTAGTCTGTCTCCTGCCGACGTAAAAAAAGAAGGTGCTGGTTTTGACCTCGCCATTGCATTAGCCGTGCTGCAAGAAAAACTTAATGCAGATTCAGAAGATATAACAGACCCAAGTTTTCATGAAAATGAACGTATACTAGTTATGGGAGAACTCCAATTATCAGGCATGGTCAGGCCGGTTAGAGGTGTGCACGCTGCTTTATCGACCGCTGCTGAAAGCGGAATATCCTTCTGTATTATCCCAGAAGAAAATGCACAAGAAGCTACAGGCTTGAAAAACATCCGTATTTTTACGGTTAAAAATCTTGCAGATGCTTATCAGCTCATAATAAAATTACACTCAAAAAATTTTTATGATAAAGTAATTTCAAAAAATCATACAACTGATTTAAGCGAAAAAAAACTAGAAGAAGTGGCATTTTGTGAGCTTGATGGAACATTCAATTATAGTTCTGTAAAGGGTCAAAAAAACTTCTTACGGTCATTACAAATCGCTGCAGCTGGTCTACACAATATTATTGCATATGGCCCTCCTGGCTGTGGTAAAACGCTCGCATTACAGCATTTTCAATCTTTATTACCCCTTCTCACGGTAGAAAAAGCACTGCCAGTAACAAGAATTTATAGTCTTGCCGGCAAGCTTGTACCTGGTGAAAGCCTTATGGTCGAACCCCCATTTAGAATGCCTCACCAAAGCTCCAGCCTTGAAGGAATGATTGGTGGTGGCCCATACTGTAGACCAGGAGAAATTTCTTTAGCGCATAATGGCATATTATTTTTAGATGAAGCTTCTGAATTTCGTACCTCTGTTTTACAAACACTGAGAGTTCCTTTGGAAGATGGAAAAGTAACCTTGAGTAGAGCAGGGCGGAGCACGGAATTTCCAGCACGTTTTCAGCTTTTAATAGCCTCAAATCCCTGTCCCTGTGGCAACTTTGGTTCAAAAGATAAGATTTGCCTTTGTAGTGCTCGCGCCGTAGAGCAATACTGGAGGCGCTTTTCTGCCCCTTTGCTTGATAGAATAGATATTAGAATATCTTTAGAACGAGCAAATGTAGATACTCCGTGCGAACAAAATACAATAAGCACAGAAGACTTGCGAAAAGACATTAAAATAGCAACTCTCATTCAAAGAAAGCGCCAAGAAAAAGCTAATAGTTATTTAAATGTGTCCGAAATTAAATCTTTTTGTCCTCTTGATGATAAAACAGAAGCATATTTAAACAAAGAATCTCTTTTGTATGGTTTTTCCGCAAGGGGATTACATGCCTGTATAAAAGTAGCACGGACTATTGCCGATATGAATGAAAGCAAAAACATTATGTTTTCTCATATGCAAGAAGCCATACAGTTGCATAAAAATGAAGGCGTTATGTTTTAATCTATTTCTATAAATCCCGCACCAAGCTCGTTCATTGTGCTAAAAAATCCAGGAAAGGATACTTCATGGCATTCAAAATCATTGATTATAAGCTCTTCACCTTCTTCAAGCCCAAGAGCTAAACAAGAGGCTGACATTGCAACGCGATGATCGTGATAACTTTCAACCTCACCACCGTGAAGTCTAAAAGAGTCATTTTTTGACCCATCGTCATTTATAGGCGAATGACCACGAATAATTAAGAAGTCGTCTCCTTCTTCTATGTTTGCACCAAGTTTTGTTAACTCGCTTGTCATAACAGTAAGCCTATCTGTTTCTTTTTTTCTACAGACTCCAATATCTTCTAAAATGATAGTGCCTTCAATAAAACAAGAAATTGCTGCTAAAGCACACACCGCATCGGGATAACCTGAACAATTGATGCGTAGCTCTCCGTTTTCTGAGTTGACGGCAAGACGCCCGTTTATCCACCCTTTTTCTTTATCGTTAATTGTTGAATGCTCTCCACCTCTCACGAGAAGCGTTTTTGCATCTGAATCCAAAACGATATCAGCGCCAACAGACTGTAAAACATCTACTATAGCATCATCACCTTGTGTTCCCGAGGTATCTATTTTTTCAATCGTAATTTTACTTCCTGACACAAGAGCAGCAATAAGAGGAAAGGCAACGGCTTCCCAATCTGAAGGAACTGGAACATTAAACCCTTTTATTTCATAAGGCCCAGATACAGATATTTTCTTGTAATCGGAACTAATTGAAACAGGAATACCTGCACCTTCAAGCCAATGTTTAGTCATTTTTAAATATGGCGTTTCTTTTGGATCAGTAAGTTCTATTTCAGTTGTTCCCTCTAATAAACTTGCTGCCATCATCATTCCACTAATATATTGTGATAACCTTCCATCAGTTTTTATAGAGCTTGCTTTTATAGGCCCTTCTATTAACAAAGGGGGAGAATCCATCCCAGGCCGGCTTATATGCACTGTAGCTCCCGCTTGCTCTAATAGGCTCGCTAAATGGCTTACAGGCCTTGTTCTAATAGATTTATCCCCAGTAAAAATACTCCAACCTTCAAAGGTTGCTGCTATCGGACTTAAAAAATACAGAACAGACCCAGAGTTTCCTACGTCGACTATGTCGGATGGAAGATGCGCGTTTTTCCCTGCTCCTTCGACCTTCCAAAGACGAGGGTTAGAAAAATCTGCCTTTGCTCCAATTTTCTCAATTGCTTTTGCACAAGATACGCAATCTTCGCCTGTTAATGGATTTTCAATTTCTGAGTTTCCATGCGCTATTGCAGCTAAAATAAGTGCCCTAATTGTATGACTTTTTGAACCGGGAACATGTGTGTTTCCGCTTAGTTTTGATTGTTTTGCTATTATTCTCATAAGGTAATCATAGCATAGATTAAAAAAATTTTCATCAGGTTTTAGAAAAAATATTAAAATAAGGATTGTCGAAATCGTTTAACATTTCTTGCTTGGGCAATTAAAAGAGTAATAGTTTTTGAATCTTCTTGTGTTAATGTAACACCCGCATCTCCGTCCCTCTTTTCAATTTTCACAGGGCGTCCTGTGTAAATGCCTGTAGCACTTGTTATTTCAATCATATTTGATGCTAAAATTGCCTGCTCAATTACTTGTATTTTTCCCATAAAATCCATTCCGCTAGCTTCTGTTTTTTCAAGCCTAACAGTTTCTCCTACAAGTTGCGTTTTAGTAACAATCAATTTTCTATTTATTCTCTCTAAAAGACCCTCTTTTTGCTCAATCGGTAAATGTAATTCATCAAGTTCTTTTTTCATTATCTTCAAGTGCTCAATAACTTCTTTTTCGTTATCTTTAGTTTTGACAGCATAATCAAGTATAAGCCTTTTGTTGCTGTTAACATCGGTATACGGCAAAACATCTGGCTCTTTAATAGCATTTTTTGGTAAACCAATAAAGTCTAATGTGCTTTTTTCTATTGCTGCAATGATTTCTTCTTTAGTTTCAAAATCAAACACATAGATACCAGGGGCTAGAATTTTTTTTATCCTCTGCTTTAACACAGCATTATTCTCGATTTGCACAATCTTTTCTTGAGACACTTGTAAAACATACCCGTGGTATAAAGACGCAGATGTATATGTTTCATACCATTCATTTATTGAAAAAGTAAGATTTTGTGAAAGGGCACTTCCTGCTGCTTCAGATAGAATTTTTAAAAGAGTTTCGGAAGAATTTCCCTTATCAAAACTTCTCATACAAGAAGCCCTGGTAATTTCATAGCGACAGACAGTATCAAAGCTTGAGATATTCATACATGAAACAAGCGGAAGCAAAACACTTAATTCTGCATTTGCTAGAAAAGTAACAGAAAAACCAGCATTTATACTAATAAAAGGTGTAAGCCATCCACTTTCTTCTTGCTTTCTTAAGCCTGAAATTATAAGTTCTGTTCCCTCGCTTGTTTGGCCAAAACATTTTAATAAGCCAAAATACTCGAGTCTTTCAATAAGTGCTGAATCTGTAAACACTTCATCGTCTAAGCTAGAAGAGCTCTGCGCTTTTTGCAAAACATTTGCAAAAAAACCTATTTTTTTCTCTCTTTGAGTTCCATTTTGAGAGTTTCGTAGAATAAAGCCAAGCCTCAGTATTACTGTCTTTGTAAAACCTTCATTAGGAATGCTTTCGATAAGATTTTTCGCAAAAAGCACTTGCTTTACAAGAGTATCGCGTGGGAACCTTCTAAATGAAGCAATACAGACATGAATATTTTGTGTCTCTTGAGGTAGATTACAAAAAGCAGCCCATTTTTTTTCGTTGATACAGAGATTTGCCCCATCATGAAAAAAGAGTCCGAGGTTCACAAAAGCAGTGTTTAAATATGCTAAAAACTCTGCAGATACACCGTAAAAAATCGACTCTAGAAATGCGTATATTTTTTTCTTGAATGTTCCATCTGCTCGGCAAGCATCGGGGTATTGCGCGATAAAGGAGTACCAAGAAGCAAATAATGATGCACTTAAAGCTGGCACAGTATCTTTTTTTTCCGCGCTAGATTCTTTTTTTTCAAGGGGCAGTAAAACAAACAAATTAAGATATGGTTCAATATTTTTGTATAAAAGAGGATTTATGTCTAAGTATTCTTTTTTTGTCGTTTCATCGTAACATCGAAAAATCAACAACCGCTCTTCTAGATTTGCAATATAATCATATAAATAAAAAGTCGAAAACTCACCTTCAAAAAAGGAAAGCAAGGTTTCGCTTGTTGGGCTTTCAAGAAAGTTAATTGCATTTATAAAAAGAAGATCTCGTGCAGATAAAAGATCCATTATAGATTTTTTATGCTCTTCCTTGTACAGAAAAGAAACTAGATCATTAATAAGTCGCTCTTTGTTATATGGAGTTTTAATTGTACCCACATACATTCGTATTGTGTTTAAGAATTTGTTCTCCGGTAATCGAAAAAGAGACTCTTTCCAAATAGCTAGTTTCTTTACGTCGTCAGACATTTTTTTCCCCTTCACACATAGGCCCTTCTAAGTATTCGGGTATTTCATCAATTGTATTTATCATTTTATATGAATAGCCTTGCTCTGCTAAAAATTTCTGTCGATTTGCCCCAAAAATGTCTTCCTCTGTGTTTCTTGTAACCAGAGTAATAAAGCGAGCAACCTTTTTCTTTGGTCTCAAAATGCGACCTAATCGCTGGGCTTCTTCTTGTCGGCTACCAAAAGTTCCAGAAATTTGAATAGCCATTGATGCATCGGGTAAATCTATTGCAAAATTTGCAACCTTTGAAACAATAAGTACTCGTATTTCATTCTTACGAAAAGAATCATATATTATATCGCGTTGCGCATTTGGCGTTTTCCCAGTAATAATTGGCGCTTTTAATATCTCTGCTAGTTCTTGTAACTGATCAAGGTATTGTCCAATTACAAGAATTTTATCATCTACAAACCGCTCTATAAGAGAAATAACTACAGGTATTTTTGCAGGGTTTTCACAAGCAATCCTATGCTTTTTTCGAAGAGATGCTGTTGCATAGTCTATTTGCTTTTCTTCTGCCATATCGAGTCGCATTTCAATACATTCTGATTGTGCAATCCAACCCGACCGTTCAAGTTCTTTCCAAGGTACATCATACCGTTTTGGACCCACAAGGCTAAAAACATGTTTTTCACAGCCATCTTCCCGAACAAGTGTTGCAGTAAGCCCAATGCGCCGTATTGCTTGTATTTCCGCCGTAATTCTAAAAACTGGCGCTGGTAATAGATGCACTTCATCATATATTATAAGGCCCCAATTTCGTTCGTTAAACACATGAAAATGAGGAAAAGGGCCTTCTTTTTCAGGTCTCCACGTTAAAATTTGATATGTTGCAATTGTCACCGGTTTTATTATCTTTTTTTCTCCAGTATATTCGCCTATCAAATCTTCATCTAAATCTGTTTTATCGAGCAATTCTGCTTTCCACTGATGCACAGCAGATATATTTGTTGTAACAATCAGGGTGCTCATTTGCAGTTTTTCCATCGTAGCAATTCCTACAACCGTTTTTCCTGCACCACAAGGAAGCACAACGGTGCCATATCCAGTCCCGGCACCACCATCGCCTAAAAAAGCTTTTACTGCTTCTTTTTGATAGCCGCGTATTACAAGAGGTTTATTGTTACCTGTTGTTTCTTTCATGCTAAAAGGAAGCTTTTCTCCTTCACGTAGAGGAACTTCATCTTTAACTGGCCATAATAACGTTATTAACTCTTGCTTTATTATTCCCCGGTCTGTTAGCAGTAGCCTAAAACCAAACTCTCCCGTTGGCAAAATTTCTTCATTTACCGGTGTAAGATATTTCGATAGTTTTTTATGTGAAAGTATTTCTTTAAAGACAATTATTTCATCACATACTAATAAAAGAGTATGTTCTTGTAGTACATCCTTATTTTCTTCTGATGGGACATTTTCTGTATCAACTACAAGTCTTAATTTCCCAAAACGAGAGGCTGTCTCTTGAATCCATACGAGTACATTTTGTGGTATATCGAATCGTGAAAAGGTTTTTAATACTGATGTAACATCGTCGGCTGTAAAACCGGCACTTGTAGCATTCCATAAGGAAAGGGGAGAAAGATTATATGTATGCAAATGTTCTGGTGAACTCTTAAGCTCGGCAAAAGGAATTAAAGCATCTCTACATTTTTCTGCTAGGGGTGCATGTACATCTAGTAATAGAGTTTTATCACTTTGAACAATTAATGGATTTGTTTGTTGCATTAAACTCCATTTTAATCAATTAAGCTAAATTCTTCAAGATGTCCCAGCGATTTTATTTTATCAATAATATCAAATATATCAATAGAATTGGGAACTTTAACAAAAAAAGTAAGCTCGGTGTATTTTTTATCAAAATCCCTCGAAATATCTGTGTTAATTACTGTTAATCCATTGGAATTTAATAACTTTTGAATTGTGTCAACATCGACTCGTTTATTTGAAAAGGCAAGTATCAAACGCTTTGAACGACCAGAGGGAAAATATTTTTCTTCAATTTTTTCAACAAAAACAAGCGCCAAAACAAGTAAAAAAACAGTAAGTATTGTCGGAATTATAAAACCTGCACCAATTGCTAATCCCACAGCAGCAGAACTCCAAATTACGGCTGATGAAGTTAACCCTTTAATGTTTAATCCTTGTAGAACAATTGTACCCGCACCTAAAAAACCAATACCTGAAACTACTTGTGCTGCTATACGAGTAGGATCTCCTGTACTTCCAGGTAATTTTGTTCCTGCATAAATCGAAAGCAACATAAGTAAGGTAGAAGAAACAGAAATTATTGTTATGGTTCTAATTCCTATGAATTGATTGCGTTTTTGTCGTTCCGCACCCATAATTACACCACAAATAAAACTAACAAGAATTCGAGAAAGAGAGGCATACCAAGTAACCTCTGATTGAAAGAGCTTTGCAAATACTTCTGAAAATTCCATTATTTCTCCTTGCTATCGTTTAAATAGCTGCCAACCAGATGGTGCTTTTGCCCCTAATTGTACCCATTTTGATGCAATTTTAGCATCAACAATAGGCTTAGCTGAAACAGACTCTATATATGGAATCAACCAAGGACAGAGCGTTTTTGCATCATCATCTGTTCCTGCGCATTCAATCAATTGGATACCTATAGGAGCCCCGGCATATTTTGTTGCAATATTTTCGGCAAAAGATCGAAATGCTGCTGCTGCTGCTTCAACAATTGGACCTGAAGGTGGAATCTCTGTTCTTTTTTGATGCTTTACTGCCTCTACCAAAGATGGATGTGTTTTTAATATAAAGCAGATATTACCCCCATTTTTTTTCAAATGGCGTGCAACAAGCTCTAGTGTCAAATACATATACCCAGCGAATAAAGTATCAAGCCCTCTAGATACAATCTCAACACCCATCTTATCAAAATCATTAACATAGAGAGATGTATCAAACATTAAAAAGGCTGTGTCAATTGAGCCAAGATTTGTTTCTGTTTCTAAAATAAGAGAGCGTGCTGAAATAGGGGAGGCTCTATTCCACATAAAACTAGGTGTAGCAATAGTTGATTTTTCTTTGCTATCTAAAAGAGTAACCATTATTTTATCACCGTTATTTACGATGTAATTTGCAAAACCCTCACAAAAAGGATATTCTTTTCCAGCAATTAAATATGTCTTTTCCATATGTTTGATTATACCTCTCCAGTTAGATTTTCTCAAGTGTATTATATTTTGCTAGTATAAAAAAGCATGCTTTTTTGTCTAGACAAAACTTCTACTAGGCTTTTCAACAGCCATTTTACTACGCCGGGCTATCAGGTTGGTACAAAAGATGCTAACAGCAACATCTATAACCGTAGCAAAGGTACAAATAATGAAAGATACTGGTCGCAGCAATAAATACCCAGCCTCAAATCCGCGCCCATATAGCGAACACAAAATTGTTAAGGCCAAAAAAGGTCCTCCTGCTGGAATACCACCAAGAAAAAAGGAAGTAACAACGCTAAGCGATGTTATCCACAAAACATCAAAAAAAGATATTTCTAGACTTGAATATGAACGTAAAACTGCAATAAAAGAAACAGCAACAACAAGGCCTGATCCACTTCGCACAAAGGCCGAAAAGACAGGAAGTGTTACAGCACCAAGTTTTCTTTGAACCCCTAGGCTATCTTTTGTATGTCTAAGACTTGAAGAAAGTGCAACATTTGCATCGCCTGAAAAAAGCGCAAGAATGATTGGTGCAATACAAGCATATAAACATTTAAACGGTTTCGCCCGTTTTGAAAAGATTTTTAATAGTAGAGGTAAAAGACCGCATACTATCAGTATCGTATCTACAACAAGCAAAATAATGAGCCCTGTGTATGCACCTGATTCAAGAACATCAAAAAAGGCAATAAACCAAGTACAAGAAATTGCAACAAGGCCGACAGATAAAACATCTACAAAAAAACTTATCAACGAATATGAAATGCGTGATAAAGAATCAAAAACTGCGTAGACAGGCTTTGCTCTAAGTGTATCTGAGGCAAAGCTTGCTCCTAGAAAACCTGCTAAAATGAAAAGAGGAATTAAGTAATTTCCATTAAAAAGACCATCAACACCGTTAAAAGGAAACAACATTAGAATATGTTCACCGATATTGTAACCGACTATTTGTGTTGCTTTTTCTCCAGAAATTGGAATTCTTGGTAAGTTCACAATTAGAGCTGAAAGAACACCAAAAACTACAACAATAATTGTAATTGCGACGCCTACTAATAGTGAAAATAGTCCTGTAGAAATGAGTTTTCCTTTTGTTCGCAATTTAGAAACTGCAACCGTCATGCTAAAAAAGACTGTTGGTAAAAGAAAATAGCGTCCAATCCTAATAGAAAATTCTGTAAAAAACTGTAACATGTTTTTTGCATTTTCTGTATCAAGCGGCATAAAAAGAGCCACAATAATACCCATAAAGGTACCTAATAAATATTTAATCCAAATTTTCATGCTTATAGAATA
>CAYJOZ010000010.1:0-21140 GCA_964371925.1 uncultured Treponemataceae bacterium
AAACAACTATTGGCGGTAAAACCGTGCGCTTTGGAACAATGGCAAAGGGCTCTGGGATGATTCACATAAACATGGGAACTATGCTTGGCTTTATTACAACCGACTGTGCAATCACCAGTACCATGTTACAACAAGCTTTGCTAGAAAGCAGCGAGGGCACGTATAACTGTGTTTCTGTAGATGGAGACACAAGCACAAATGATACTCTCTTGCTTCTTGCAAATGGCATGGCAGGGAACGACCTTATTTCAGAAGCTGGCGATGATTACTACACATTTTTAAATGCTCTTAATACACTCAACACCGAAATGGCAAAACGAATTGCAGCCGATGGTGAAGGAGCTGAACATCTACTTGAGTGCACCGTGACAGGAGCATTTGATGTTAAAACAGCTCGAAACCTTGCAAAGTCTGTTATTTCATCAAGCCTCGTAAAAGCTGCCTTTTTTGGAAAAGATGCAAACTGGGGAAGAGTACTTTGTGCTCTAGGTTATTCAGGCGAAAACTTTACACCAGAAAAAGCATCTGTTACCTTTATGAGTAGTGCAGGCTCAATTAAATTATTTGATACAGGCGTCCCGCTCAACTTTGATGAAGAAAAAGCTACAACTATTTTAGCCGAAGATGAAGTACACATACTTGTAGAATTAAAAGATGGAAGCGCATGCGGCACCGCATGGGGATGCGATTTAACACACGATTACGTAACCATAAACGGAGATTACAGAACATAATGGAAAACACAGATAAAACATTACATAATGCAGAATGGTCAGAGGTTCTAGTTCAAGCACTTCCCTACTTTAAACAATGGGTTGGAAAAATTGTTGTTGTAAAGTATGGTGGAAACGCAATGCTTAATGAAGAATTAAAAAATGCTGTTATGCAAGACATAGTCCTCTTAAATACTATTGGTATAAAAGTAGTGCTTGTACATGGAGGCGGCCCCGAAATAAATAGCATGCTCGACAAGGTAGGAAAAGAACCGAAGTTTATAAATGGACTTAGAGCAACCGATGGCGAAACAATGGAAATTGTACAAATGGTACTAGCAGGAAAACTCAATAAAGATATAGTTGGAATCCTTTTGCAGCAAGGTGGTAAGGCCGTTGGGCTTTGTGGTGTAGACTCAGGGCTATTGCGTGCTAAAAAAATTGAAACAACAGAAGATTTGGGCTTTGTAGGTGAAGTTACCGAAGTTGAGCCAAGTATTATCCACACACTTTTAGACCAAGATTTCATACCAGTAATTTCAACCATTGCACTCGGTGAAAATGGCGATATAGAACGTTATAACATTAATGCTGATACTGCAGCAGCTAAAATTGCAGTAGCACTAAATGCAGAAAAATTTGTACAACTAACAAATGTACCAGGTGTACTTCGTGATGTAAACGACACTTCAAGTTTAATACAACGCATTACAAAACAGGCTATTCCTTCTATGATTGCAACAGGCATTATTTCAAGCGGAATGATTCCAAAAATTGAATGCTGCCTAGAGGCACTAAATGGTGGTGTCAAAAGAACTCACATAATTGATGGACGAGTTCCACACTCACTTTTAATAGAAATGTTTAGCGACCGAGGCGTCGGCACAATGTTAATGGACGAAGAAGTTACGCCTGTCTCTTAAAGCTAGAGGAAGACCATTTCTGCCAAATTTTCTAGGCTTGTAGAAAATGAGAGGGTTTTCCTGTATGAAAAAATATAAAAGCGTGCCGGAAAAAGATGGGTTTTAGGGAAGAAAAAACCGTGCTTCGCAATTAAGGGTTTTGTCTTCCCTAATAAAACGTTTTTATAATAAAAAAGAATTTATGAGTCTTAAACGGACTGTTAAGGCAAAGCAAAATTGAAAGAAAAAAGGAAATTTTTACGTTTAACAAAGTTTATGAGATGAACGTAAAAAAGAGGTAAAATAATATGGCAGGAAATATAACAAACAATTTTGGAAGCTTTGATGTAGTATTTGCATCAGGGAGTGGATCAACACTAAAAGATGTAAATGGGAAAGAATACATAGACTTTGTTTCAGGTATTGGCGTAAACTGCTTAGGGCATAATCACCCCAAACTTACACAAACAATTATTGACCAAGTACAAAACCAAGTGCATATTTCAAATTACTATAATTCAGACAAAGGCTTAGAATATTCTGAAAAACTTTTACAAGCAACACATTTTAACAAAGTGTATTTTTGTAATTCGGGGGCAGAAGCAAATGAAGCTGCAATAAAGCTTGCACGAAAGCATGGGTTTATTACAGGTGGCGAAAACAAAAAAACAATTGTAACACTTGAAAGCTCTTTCCACGGGCGCACTATGGCGACATTAAGCGCAACAGGCCAAGACAAGTTTCACCCAGATTGTTTTGCACCATACGTAGGCGGATTTAAAGTCATAAAAGCAAATGATTTCGACGCACTAAAAACTGCATTTAATGATAACGTATGTGCACTTATGATTGAGTGTGTACAAGGTGAAGGTGGTGTAAACCTTGTTGAAAAAGAATGGGCACAAGAAGCTTCAAAGCTTGCGCGCTCTGTAGGGGCTATTGTTATTGCAGATGAAGTACAAACTGGCATAGGTAGAACAGGTAGCTTTTTAGCAAGCGACGCGCTCGGCGTTGATGCTGAAATTGTAACCTTAGCAAAAGGAATTGCAGGAGGCGTTCCAATGGGTGCTTGTATGTATAGAGGTGTTGTCAGTGATACTTTTGTCGCAGGCGACCATCAATCTACCTTTGGTGGGAATCCACTTGCCTGTGCCGCAGCAATAACCGTATTAGAAGAAGTAAATACTACTGCCTTTTTAAATCAAGTTGTAAAAAATGGTGAAATGATACGTACAGAAATAGAGAGTTGGAACCTTTCTTGTATAAAAAATATTCGTGGAAAAGGTTTGATGATAGGACTCGACATAGAACAAAGTGCAGGAACGGTTCAAAAAGAATGCTTGGAAAAAGGTCTTTGTGTTTCTACAGCAGGCCTAAACACTATTCGCTTTTTGCCACCATTAGTAATTAGTGACCTAGAAATAAAAAAAGGATTAGAAATCTTCAAATCAGTACTTGAAAACGTTTTGAAATAGTGCAATAATGTATGTAGCATTTTTATGCAAAAGCCTTGCATGATATGCGCTATTTTTAATTTTGGATGGAAGTCATGAAAAATGATATGACACATAAGATAAAAAAATTTTTAAACCACTATGTAATTGCATGCTCGTTACTACTAATAATTTTAGTACTTTGCCTCGTAGATACAACTCTCGTGTCTGTTAGAAACTTTAGAAATATTGTTTCAAATTTAGCTCCTATGCTCTTATTAAGTTCAGGCATGGCTTTGTGCTTATTTTCAGGATACGTAGATTTATCTGCAGGAGCTATCGCAGCTTTTTCAGGCTTAATAGCAGGATCATTCGTACAACGACCAGATATTGCAGGACGTATTTTTTCATTTTTACCTGCAATTTCACCATTTATTATCATTCCCATTACTATTGTTTTATTTTACCTATTGGGTATGCTGTATGGAACTATTATTCATTCAAAAAAAATACCTTCATGGTTTTTTACATTAGCATTTTCATCAATCCTAATGGGACTTGGATACATGTATGTGAACATTCCTGAAACTCAAATAAATCAAGTTAGTGGATTTTCAAGTCAATTTTTACAATTTGGCGTTGGTTATATTGGAAGTGGGCCTACCTACTCTATTCCCTTCACAATTATCGTTAGTGTCATTGCATTAACCTTAGTTTGGTTTTATTTATGTAAATCAAAATTAGAATTAAAGCCACACTTTAGTCACCTCGAACGGCGGAATTCAAAAAAAAATGTTAGGCTTATTTTTAGTTTTTCATGTGCACTTTTTTCATTAGCAGGAATTATGATAACAGCTAGAAACGGTGTAGCAAGTCCTACAATCGGATTTGGTGTAACAAGCGATGCTCTCGCCATTTGCTTAATTGCAGGATTTTCACTCTATGGGTCAAAAGGAAACCTAAAAGCTGTTTTTATATCTGCCTTTATATACTGCACACTCATTTATTGTGTTACCTTTATTGGTATGAATGAGTATATTTCTTTAGTAATTAGAGGAATTATTTTGTTGTGTGCAATGCTTTTAGAACTACAAGTTTTTTCTCGTCCTCAAAATGATACCAAAGTTTCATAATATAACCAATTTTGTTAGAAGGAGATGTCTATGTTTACACTTAGCGAAAACATATTGTTAGGTTGTGCAACTGCAGCTACACAGATTGAAGGTGGTGATAAAAATAATAGCTGGTATGACTGGGCTAATATACCTGGGCACATTGCAGATGGGTCAACTCCACTTCGGGCAACAGACCACTATAAAAAAGTTAAAGCCGACACTTCCTTAATGGCAAAAATGGGTTTACAAGTATATCGCCTAGGCTTAGAGTGGAGTCGCATCGAGCCAGAGCAAGGCAAGTTTAACAAAAAAGCAATAGAACACTACAGAAATGAAATACAATTACTTTTAGAAAATGGGATACAACCACTTGTTACGCTACACCATTTTACAAATCCTACATGGTTTGAAAAAATGGGAGCATTTGAACATGAAGATGCCCCAGAAATCTTTTTAGACTATGTACGTTTTACAGTAGAAGAGCTTTGTGACATAGTTTCAGACTGGATTACTATCAATGAGCCAAATGTGTATACCGTAAATGGATATATTTTTGGAACATGGCCTCCTGGTAAAAAAGGGGATATTAGAACTCTTTCTAAAGTATATACAAATTTATGCGCCTGCCATATTGCTTCATACAAAGAAATTCATAGAATGCGGCTCATACACAACTTTGACCCAAAGACAACACATGTAAGCTTTGCAAATCATATGCGAATTTTTGAACCCAAAAAAACATGGAATCCTTTACACAGGCTCTCTAATGCATTTATGAAATATGGCTTTCAAGATGCTCTAACACAAGCTATGATGACGGGCAAAGCAACATGGCCTGTAAATCGGCTACCATTAAAAGTATCTGATGTCTATATTCATGAAGGAAGATACTATGATTTTATTGGCCTCAATTATTATACGAGAGATGCAATTACAACAGGTAAGAGAACCGTATTTGAGCAAAGCCCTGTAAATGATTTAGGGTGGGAAATATATCCACAAGGCTTAGTCGACATAAGTGAGTCCTTATACAAAAAATATGTAGCACCTATATGGATTACTGAAAATGGCACATGTGATAATAATGATTCGTTTAGGTGCCGCTATATTTACGACCACTTACTCGCTATTAGTAAGTCAACGTTACCTATTCAACGATATTATCACTGGTCCTTTATGGACAATTTTGAGTGGGCAGAAGGTGAAGAACCCCGCTTTGGTATTGTACATGTTGATTATGAAACGCAAAAACGTACCATAAAAAAAAGTGGTCAATTTTTCAGCGAGATTATAAAAGAACGTGGTGTTACTGAATCAATGTACGAAAAATATGTAAAAGAAGAAACATATAATTACCTCTAAAAACTAAAAATTTTTAGAGGATCAAATTCATTAATAGTGCTTAACCATAAAATCAAGTGACACAAATGGAGCTATGGAATCAGCATAGCTACCCGCTCCTGCACGCAAGGTTAGCCCTATGCTATCTTTAATTCTCAAGCCTGTTAAAGCAGAAGCTTGCCATTCTATGTTTTCAAATGCAATAAAAGAAGCGTAGTCATCCCAAACACCACCTGCTGCACCCCCAAATCCTGCAAAAAATTGCCCTCCAAGAATCGTCAATTGGTTCTTGGGCTGGAAGAGCAAATCTGTTTTAAATACTACCTTATGAATGCCATAAGTATGACGTTGCATAATATGCGGGAAAAAGTCTCTGTCATAGGTAGTAAAACCGTATTTTGTAATAAGTTCACTCTCAGTACGCAATCCATGAGAAATATTTGTGCCTAAAAAACTTCCTATAGTCAGGCTTGTTATAGTGCTTAGCGGAAGCGCGACCAAAAAATCTGTACTCAAAACATCAAATACTATTGGTGCCGTAGAGTCATTCAGAGGCATAACACCAATAGCTTTAAAATCATTGTAAAAACCCTTTGTAGGAAACATTGCATAATTGAGAGTATCAAATGTATACCGAGTTGAAAAATCAAATGCATATCCTGGTTGTGATATTGAGCCTTGTTGCACCTCTGCTGAATAGTTTAAATTGGCTAAACTAGAATCAATCCAATGAAGTCCAAGTTCATTATACAGTTTATGTAATGGAGAAAAGAAAATCCCACACGAAAAGGACACATTTCCATGTCGTACTTGAGAACCACTTACTAATACCTTCTCAAAACCTGAGCTAGTAACATCCAAAACGCTAAAAACATTTGCTTTCGCTTGTAAAAAAACCTTATCAGAAACAGGCTGCATATACAAAAGCTCAATGCCTGTAGTATTCAAATACATACCCCTAATTGATAAAACTCCACCTGATTCATTTATTCCACGTAACTGTAATGTTGTAGATAGTGTTATAGCAGACGTAGATGCATTTGAAAGGCTCCCTTCAAAACTTCCAGCAGTGTTTAAGTGTACGGTGTTTTGCTGTTTTGGATAAAAATGTAACGCTAAGGAATTTCCTTCAACACGCTTATCAATTCTTGCTGTAACTAGTAAATAATTTCCTGTTTCATATGCTTTTTTTAAAATAGAGTTTATCTCATTTTCGCCTATGGGAAATGCTTTATTTTTTTCAAAGTCTGCTTTCAGAGTTTTCATGTCATTTTGAAAAGCATTTTCAAACGTAATATGTTCAACAAATATATTTGGTAAATCGCTGTACGTATTGGTTCTCACATACGGTATAGAAGTATCTGTTTCAGAGACAAAGGTAAATGAAAAACCATCATCTGTAAGTACTTCACTATCTTCAACAAACGTAGAAGCATCAGCCGTTGTATACTCAGGAAAAATTTTAGAGCGTAATTTGACTAAGTCACTTCTGTACCGTTCTGCTTCTTTTTTTCCCTGCTCATAAATTGCTACTGCAGATTCGTACTCCATTTGCCCATACTCATAAATATCAGGATAAATAACGAGATCTGCTAAATCATATTCACTACTAACCACAATCGACTGTTGAAGAGCTAATACCTGATTTAATGCTGTTAATGGGTTTGAATTAAAGTCATCGGCATCTTCAGTCATTCTATCGGTTATCTCTACTGCTATTACAATATCATATCCCAAGTCTTTTGCTACTTGGATTGGAAGGTTATTTCTCGTAAATCCATCCATGTAATAACGCCCATCTATAGGAAATGGCTCAAATACTGCAGGTATGCTCATACTCGCTCTCATAGCTTCAACTAAATCGCCTTGTTCCATTATTACTAGTTCACCTGTCAATAAATCAACTGCGGCAGCCCTGAATGGCGTTAAAAGGCTATCGAAATGTATGTATGAAGGAATTTTTACCGTAAGCTGCTTGAATTTATTGTAAATATTTTGCCCTGTCAAAAGGCCTTTACCCAAGTCAAGCGATAAGTCACTTTTCAGTTGAACATTGACTAGATTTGCTTCAAGGCTATGACTGCCAAGTGCGCTCTCTAATGAACGCGTTGTTGCATCTTGAAAAAGTGTTGGCCAATCTAAATATAAAAGCTCCTGAGCAATTTCATCTCCAGAATAACCAGCTCCATACAGTCCACCAATAATAGCACCGGCACTTGTCCCTATAACAATATCAATAGGAATACCTAGCTCTTCAATAAGTTCAATAACAGGTATATGAGAAAAACCCCTTGCACCCCCACCAGATAAAACCAAAGCAACTCTTGGTCGCTCAAGCTCTGGTACATCATTTTGAATAGATTCTTGTGCCCATATCATGGAAGGCATATACAGTAGAAGTAGTATACATAAAAAGCAGTTTCTCATATTCTTAGTATACGAAAAGTTCGACACTTGTTCAAGTGTTTAAACCTATTTATATCTATATTTTATTTTGCAGCTTTTATTGCTTCTTGCTCTAGTAATATTTTTCTATTTAATGCTTCTGCATCTTTTAACATCGTGGCAGGAATGCCATAGGCCTTTTCAAGAGCATTCTTTTCAAGAATTTCATCAGGCGTTCCAAAGTCTATATCACGATTTGGATAGAATAATAAAATATTTTCTGCATATTTTCTACTAAGCTCTAGTTCATGTAATGAAAGATAAATAGGAACATTTGTGTCAATGCTGTATTGGCGTAAGTATTCTAACGCTTTATCTTTTTGATACGCTTCCATTGCAAAAAGAGGTTCATCCATAAAAAGTGATTTGGAACCATATAATACTGAAAAAGCTAATAGCGTCCGTTGCATTTCCCCTTTAGATAATACATTTAAAGGGCGATGCAAGATTGCATCTAGCTCAAAAACTTTTTTTACATCTATAAGCAGTGAGTCTTTTTTTATAGCATCATTTTGTCCATGCTGCCATACTTCTTCTAAGACATTCCCCGTAACATCAGTTGTTTCAAATTCCATATTTTGGTATATGACAGAAGCATGCAAGTTACGCTGTTGTTCTGTTTTCTTTGCAATATTTTCATTAAAAAGAGTAATCGCGCCCTGCTCTGGAATGAGCCTACCTGATGCTAAAAGCATAAAAGTAGACTTTCCACTTGCATTTGGACCAATTAAACACACAAACCCACCAGGAAGTTGTGCTGAAAAATTTTGAAAAATATACTTTTTATCTTCTTGCGTTTCTACAGGATAGGCAAAAGAGACGCTTTCAAACGAAATAAAATTATCAATGCTCATAAACTATCCTTATTAGTAATACTTCACGACAAAGTCGAGTGATGCATAAGGCGCAATACCTTGCTCATACGTTCCCGCCCCTACTCTAACTATTACACCAAAAGAATCTTTAACTCGTAAACCAGTAATAGCGGATGCTTGCCAATCAAAATCCTTAAAAGTAAGTAGCGTCTCATAATCATTCCAAACACCACCAATAGCACCGCTTATGCCTGTAAAAAATTGTCCCCCAAGCACGGTTAATTGTGTACTAGGTTGTAGTTGAAAATCGACCTTTGCAGCTACCTTATGTATTCCATAATTATAGCGTTGCATAATATGCGGAAAAAAGGCTCTGTCGTGGGTTGTAAAAGCATATTTTGGCATAAGCCCTGAAAAATCTGCTAATCCGCCGGTAATATTAGTTCCAATAAACCCGCTTAAAACCATACTAAAATTATTGTTAAAGGGCATTGCTGCAACAAGATCTGTTTGCACAACATCAAAAACGGTAGGGAAATTGTCTCTGTCAAGTGGAACAACACCAGTTATCGAAATATCACTATAAAAGCCTTTTGTTGGAAAAACTGAATAATCTAGGGTATCAAAAATATAACGCGTATACGCATCAAATGAATAATTTATGGGAGTAGCAGGAGTTCCTATTCCTGGAATGTTAGAATCAACTTGACGAGGATCTATAGAATGTAGACCAACTTCATTGATAAGCTTATGTTGAGGTGAAAAGAAAAAACCAAAGCCAAAAGCCAAACTACCATCACGGAAATGGGAATCTCTAAGCCCAACTGTTTCATCAAAACCAGAATGTTCCATATCTAACACACTAAATCCATTTAACGTTGCATTAATAAATATTTTCTCACTTAGTGGGTACATGTACATTATTTCTAAACCTGAGGTGTTTAAGACAGACCCTCTAAAAGATAGCGTTCCACCACTTTTGTTAAAATCTCTAAACTGAACCGTTGTTGAAAGGGCTATTTCCCACGAAGCACTATTTGAAAGAGAGCCCTCAAATAAGGGTAAAATACCAATTTGAACAGAATCCAAGTCTTTTTGATAGAAGTCTAGCTCTAACACAGTTTCTCCTTCTCGAGTATCAATTCGGGAAGTAACCATAATATAGTTTCCTGTATCGTATGCCTTTGTTAAAAATGTTTCAATGTCATTTGGTGTAATAGGCTTGTTTTTTATCTTGTTAAACTCAGCCATAATCATTTGGGTATCAAATGAAAAAGCATTTTCCATTGAAATATCTTGAAGCACCATCTCTGATAAATCTGCATAGTTTGTTTCTCGTACGTACAAGCTAGAAGCAGATTCTTCAAGCCCTGTAATTACTTCTGCAGCACCAGGCACTTCGTTTGGGAATATTCTTTCACGCAAAGCAAGGAGTTCATCTCGATAGCGTTCTGCTTCTTGGCGACCTTTTTCATACACTTGCGCTGATGCTCCATAATCCATATTTCCAAAATCATAAATATCGGGAAGTATAACTAAATCTGCATATTGATACCCTTCTGAAATAACTTCTGCTTGTTGTAACGCTAATATTTGATTTAAAGCTATTAAAGGGTTTGAGTTAAAAGCATTTGCATCTTCAACCATTCTATCAGACATATCTACGGCAATAACAATATCATATCCAAGTTCTTTTGCAGCTTCAATAGGTAAATTATTCTTAATAAAACCATCAAGATAATAACGCCCATCAATTGGAAATGGCTCAAAAGCGCCGGGGATACTCATACTAGAGCGAATTGCATCGGTTAAATCACCTTCGCCAAGAAAAACAAGTTCTCCAGATAGCAAATCTACAACTGTTGCTCTATAGGGTGTTGGAAGATCATCAAAGTCTATATACGATGGTATTTTTGCGGTTAATGATTTTAATTTATTATAAACATATTGCCCAGAGAGCAAGCCTCTTCCTAAGTTCAAAGATAAGTTTTTTGTGAGCTGAAGATTAATAAGATTTGATTGTGAGCTATGAGCTCCTAATGCGCCTTCCATCAAATTACTTGTAGAATCCTGTAATAGCAGCGGCCAATCTACATGAACAAGCGCATCGGCGATTTCACGGCCTGTATACCCTGCACTATACAAGCCTCCTATTATTGCACCAGAGCTTGTACCAACAACAAAGTCAATTGGTATACCTAGTTCTTCCATGAGTTCAATAACGGGAATATGTGCAAAACCTCGAGCCCCCGCTCCTGAAAGCACCAAGGCTACAGTAGGGCGCTCTTTTTCAGGAGTAGTATTTATTGTATTAACATCTTGAGCGAAAGCAGTGAACCCAAAAATTGCAAGAATTGTGGTTATAATAATAGTTTTTTTCATGACCTAAGTATATTAAATAGCACAAAATTGAGCAAGTAGTTGGTAGTGTAAATTCGATATCTTTAATTAACATGTGCCTTGCTAGAATTTGCGCTGCCAGGGCTTGCATTACTCGTTGCTACTACTATCCAATCATTTTTTGAGTTAGTAATAGTACGATTTCCTAGATCAAAGCTTTGTTGTATTTCTAAAATATTTTGGCGACAAAAGGTTCTTGTCCCTGTAATATATTCAATATTTGCAGCATTTGCCACATCTTTTCCACCTTCCCACAAAGAACTGTCTGCCGCCTCTTGAATATATGACACTAACGCATCCTTAGGCCAATCATCTTTAGCTCCGTCTAGATATGCAATTGCATCAAGCAAGCTTCCGTTTACTCTTTCTCGCAATAATAAAACATCATTTTTTGACAACCTCGTTTCTGTGCCTTCAATCCATAAATCTCGCCCCTTTTGGCTTGATTGTTTAGTTGTAGAGAGTGTAATATCATCTTCTAGCTCATTAACTGCACCTTCTTCTACGGTGCGCATATGCAGCACAATATATTCACCTTTTTTTACTTCAACCGATGGAAAAGTATAATCCTTATCAACTCCATCGGAGGCACTATGAAGAATAATTCCTGCAAGATTACCATCTTCCAATACATAGAATTCTACAAATTCTGTTCGTGGTTTTGAATACTCGGTACTTATTTCTGAAAAAATCATTTTTGGTACCCTTGCATTATAACCAGTAAAACTAATAGTAAAAGAAAGCGTAGATCCAATTGTGTCCTTCACCGTACCAGATAATATATATTGCAAGTGAGCTTGCGTCTCATAGGGAAACTCAAGCGTATACGAAGCTGTTTCTTCATCTGTTCTCTCTGGTTGACGTTTTGCGCTGATAGGGCCTATAAACTGTGCACTACTTCGAACATCATTTGAAAATGATGCTATTGTTTGTTCATCCGCACTTTCCAAAAGATAATACTCAAGTACAGGAAATTCTACCTCATGCGAAAATTGAATGAAGCCATCTGTTGCACTTTCTAAGGTAAAATGATTAAGAGTGGGCGAAGTATAATCGCCCGAAATGACACTCAGTCCCTCAGAAGTAAAAGCACAAGAACCACCAGACAATAACATACAAACACATACTACCATTAAAACATACATAGTCCATGGCAACGCATTAAACGATTTTTTTTTCATAGCAACACCTCTAGTTATTGGGAACCTCTAAAATCTAACAAGTTTTTTAGAAGTTCTTAATTTTAATTGAAGAATAAATCATCCTTTTATATATTATTAGTTCAAAAAAATACTTTCGAAAATAAAAATAGACTTTTTTTTTATTTTTTTGTATAATTCCCTATGAAATTTACAATCAAGACATTAAGCCTATATAAAGATTTGTGGTATACAACAGAAAATACTGAACAAACAATACAAACAGAGTATTTATGGAAATATCGCTGTGGAAACAAAAATGATGAACTGGAACCAAAAAAAGAGCTGTACTTGCTTGATGGATCTTACATGGGTAAACACATAAAAGATGCTCCAGAAAATACTACGCCACAACACCATGTTATCAAAAACGGAAAATATCTTTTTTTGCAAGGCTTACTTATAAATAATGACGATAAAAATTATGACCTATTCGCACAAGCTTCGGAAGAACTATATTTAGAAAGTCTTTGGCTAGATCGAAAAATACTAAATGATATTGTATATGTGCGGTTTCTTGAAGAAGATGGGAAAAAAGTTTTTCAACTATTTCGAGAAGTTGAATCTACATAAAAAAACTGCCACACATATGTTGTAGGGCAGCT
The DNA here is from genome assembly GCA_964371925.1 of uncultured Treponemataceae bacterium. Taxonomy (GTDB): domain Bacteria; phylum Spirochaetota; class Spirochaetia; order Treponematales; family Treponemataceae; genus CAYJFX01. The sequence goes on from CAYJOZ010000010.1 coordinate 12,969, forward strand.
TTTAACTATTGGGTATAGACTTATTTACTAAAATTTGATACTTCTAGCGTTTCCACCATGTACCGAATTGAATTACCGTTTTCAGTTGCATGTGTTTTTTCAATAATAAAAATAAAACTGTTTCCATCAGGCGACTTTAAGATTTTTTCAATATTATATGCAATAACGCCCTTTCGCTTGATATCAGGATTACCAATAACTTGCTTTCCAAGTGAGTTCCCATTTTCATCACGTTTTTCAACTGTTATAAAGAATGATGATTGAGAGCTTGGAGTATTTCCAGAGAACCACGGTGTAAGTGAAATCGTATACGAAGGAGCGCTTGCACCTGAAGTAGCTTCAAAGTCTGTAATTGAAATTGTCTCTGTGGGAGATTTTGATGTATTTCTTATATACAAGGTATTGTTGATGTCGATAGTTTTAAGCTGAAGATCATCTAAGTAGCGTGTGTTTTTCTTTCGTAAGTCGGTATATAATGTATGACCATTTTTTCCTTGCGTTGCACTACTCGCTGGTGTCGAAAATACACCGCCGTCTACGTAGTCATTTTCTGCAATGTCTACCGTATAGATTTGAGCATATCCTTGCCATGTTTTATCTACACTTCCGTATTGTCCAAACACATATATTGTTCCATCACTTGAAAAGCCTTCATCAACAAAAACAGCAACATCACCAGCGAACAAAGAGAATGCAAGTCCAAAAACTGCACAACCTAGTAGTATACGTTTTAACATAAATCCCCCCATTGAAAGAAAACAAAAATAATTCTAGTTTATATATCGGTTTTTTCTTTCGACGTCTTTACATAAATTTGTTATAAGAGTATTCTATTAGTATGACACTTTCAACACAAAATAAATTTACATTAAGTTTTTCAACTATTAGTTCACTGGTTGGCATATTTTTTATTGTAAGTATATGTTTATATTTTCATACAATATATACACCAAATGTATTGCAGTTTACTTCATTGCAATCGTTTTTAACTGAAAAAAACCAACTGTTCTCGATACTATCTGTGGCTATATTTTCCCTATATGTTCCAATTGCAGGTTTTACAATATATTTTACCTTTGAAAAAACTAAATCCACAGAACTATTGTTTTTTACCGCAATGCTCATTGGTTTTTTTGCAGAAACATTGCTTCTTTGCATTCCTATTTTTTCACTGCACGAAGGGTATTCTATGTTTTTGCGCTCAGTTAGCAGCATAGCTTTTTTCGGCCAAATGCAGGTTATACTTTCTGTGTTAGCACAAGGTGTACTTGTAACACAGGAAGACTCAAGAGACACAGATAGATTTTTAGGCTTAATATCTGTTGTTTCTTTAAGCTTCGCGGTAATCATTCCTGTCAACTTGACTAATATATCAAGTGATTTTTATCCAACATATGGCTTTTCATCCCTCGTTACTATTATTAGAATTGCATTTATTCTCATTACATTTAGCTCTATGTTTTTTTCATCAATAAGTGCTAAGTCAAAACATTATAAAATAGCTTCTATAGCCTTTTTAATTATTTGCATTGGATATGTCGTATTGCTAGGAACAAAAACATTCCTGTCTCTCTGTATTGGAACAGTCCTATTGATTGTAGGTAGCGTGTATTTCTTAAAGCACTTACACACTTATTATATGTGGAAATAAATCTGTGCGGTAAATCCAAGTACGATAGGAATTATCAAATTATCAAAATCTCTAATTGGTAGCACTTCAATAACAGTTCCAATAAAAGCAAGTATCAAAGATATTAATCCATTTCTCGTTACAAAAAATGTAGATAAAAATATTGCAGTAAAACAAGTTAAGCTACCTTCAAGCGTTTTTCCTGCACAAAAAGGAATAAGATGTTTTCCATATAGTTTCCCAGCTAAGCTTGCAAGCCCGTCTCCAAATGCTAGAGCATAAATTGCTATTTTTGCAGATTGGTCATCAAAAAACACAGCACTTGCAAGGACTCCTAGGGCTAAAGTGACAGGTCCTAACACAAATCGGTTCTCATCGCGCTTTCGTGCTGCAACCTCTGTAAGAGAAGAAAAAAATAAAACTGAAAATCCTTTCAGCCGTAATATTTCTGCAACACAATACACTAATAAAACACTTGCTAGCCCCCAAATTACTATGGGACGCATATATTCTAATAAAAGTGGAACAAAAGCGGTTGCAAGATGTATAGATTTTCTTACAATTTCTTTTCGAATTGTGTTGGCTTCTTTTTGTACGAGTATACCCGATTTATGAGTGTTTTCAAAGTTTTCCATCACGCACCTAATCTAAAAAAGTCTGTTTTAGACCTTCTTCCCCATATAACGTTCTTGGAATTGCAGCATAAATTGCAGGATCAAATTCGCTGATTGGATATAGTAAATAGCGAATATTTTGTTCTGCCAAATTACTGCCTTCTAAGCGCACCATAGTCTCTTGATTTCTTGTCAAGCTATCCCAAGCGCGTAAGGACTCTGAAAAATGACCAATCGCCTCAGTTTGCAAAGCTGTATTCCCTGTTCTGTCAGAAAGTTCTGCAAGTGCAACTCCCAGATTATTTGTTGCTTTTAAATATAAGTCAACAATCACAGCATGATCTGATCGTACTTGAGGAAACAGTATTCCGTAGCGTTCTCTATCCCCATTAAGTATATTTAAGAGTCGCTCATAATGGGAAACAGCAGCAGAATTATCATCTCTTATTGATAAAACATTTCCCAAAGCTAACAATAAATTTCTATCTGCTGAATCTTCATCTGCAGTTTTTACGAATGAATTAAGTGCTTCAGAAAATCGTTCATTATCGTATTGAATATAGCCAATTTTATATCGAACAGATGAATTATCATAATAATTATCTACAGCATGTAAGTAGTTTTCCAAGGCTACATTTAAATCCCCTGAAATAAAATAATCTAAATCCCCCATGTTACTGTATAACTTACCTACATCTTTATTGCCTAGTAGCCCCGTTGTAAGCTGAGCTTGCTCAAAAAGCTGTATCCCATTTCCAAAGTCTTCTTCTGCTAAAAGATATTCCTCTTTTTGAGTATAAATTTCACCCAATAGTCGATAAGAGTCTATGTGCCGTAATGTTCGCTCATGTGTTTTCTTTTCTGCCAATTCAAAATTTGCAATCGAATTGTTAAGGGCAACAATAGCCTGAGAATCATTTGACGTATATATAAAGTAACGAGCAAGATTATAATGGGCTTCAGGAACCGTTTCATCAGCTTTTATACCTAAGTCCAATACTTTTCGTAAGTCTTCTATACTGCTACGTAAGTACTCGTCTGATGGCGGTAGATATCCATAACGTTTTTCCAGTAAATAGCCACCTAGTTCAATCAAATCTTTAGATTCAAGATTAACTTTCTCCGTACTTAAAAAGTAGGATTCGAGCGTTAACACTTCCCTAAGATTATCAGTTCTCATGAAGTATCGTAACATCCGGGAAAGATATATATCATTTTGACCGTACAAATCCATTAGAGTTGCATACTGTAGCCGTGCACTTTCAAAGCGATCTTCACGCTCTTGGCTTTGAGCAGTTGCTGTTGCCCAGTCTAAATAAATATCACCTAATAATAGCATTGCATCTCTATCATTAACATAATGGTCAAGGATATATCGCCGTGTAATTTCTGCAGCACGCTCATAATTTGCCAAATCGTCTAATTCCATTCGTGCATATTCCATAGCGGCCTGTTTGTCATAATTAAAGCGCAAAACCAATTGATTGTACATATTTCGTGCACGTTCATATTGGTTTTTATCTCGATACGCTTGTGCGTACTTATAAAACCAGCGTTTTTTTACTTTGTAGGATAGTGCTTCATTAAATTTAATCTCTGATTGTGCATATAAATCATTTTCAATCAATTCGTACCCATCGTTATACAACATCTCAGCTCTAATAGGTCGATAAATAAATGTTGCACTCAAATAAAAGAGAATATAAAAAAGCGTGCTCAAAAGTACCGCTGCAATAGCTCCTGGTATTATGCGATTTTTTAGTTGATATTCGAGTGAAAGTTTATACGCTTCATATTGTTCTACCGTACGCCGTTCATAATTGAGAGGAACACTTATTGTAATATCAAGCATTTTTTCTAAGTGTGTTGCAAGTTTACGAGCTGAAACCTTTTTTACCACTTTGAATAATACTTCCATTATGGCAACATCAGTAAACTCATTACTGATAATTACTTTATCAATGGCTAAACGTAAATTTAGAGGATATGTCGGTAAGTTCTTTTTAAAAAGCTCATATTCGGTATCAGTTAAATGTGTTCGCTCAGAATCTTCTGCTTCCTCTTTCTTTTTAAGAATGCCAAGTGGCATTTTTTTAGAATCCGAAGCTTCGGCATCTGAAAAACCTGGAATTTCAAATGTGCTATCATCAAAATCAGCAGAAAAAGATGTGTCCTCTGAATCAAAGTCTTCCATTCCACTGGTGTCAAACCCACCATCTAGATCTAGCGCAAAATCGTCAGACGCACCCGAAAAGTCATCAGACGCATCACTACCGAAATCATCAAAGCCACTATCAGATCCCATTGATATAGCTTCTTCTACACCACCAAAATCATCATCTAAGCTAAAAGCATCAGAGGAATCCCCAAAATCATCAAAGTCATCTTTTGGCGGTGACATATCAAAGTCACCACCCATATCAAAGCCATCTGATGAGTCTCCAAAATCATCTGCAGCACCCATAGGGTCTGAAGGGATTTCAGATTCATCTGTTGTTGGTGCAGGAGGGGCGCCAAAATTATCTAAAGCATCAAGCCCATCAAGCGATGGCATTTCTAAGTCTGGGCCATCATCAAAGCCTGATGAAAAGGCATCTGGAGTATCTAACGATGATAAGTCGTCTATAATTTCTGGCTTTGGAGCATCAAGTAAATCATCAATTGATTGATCATTTGACTCCTGTGGTGTCGAAATCATAGAATCAAGGTTAGGTATTTCATCGCTAAAAGAAGAAACCTCATCTGATAAGCTTAAGGAAGACATATCGTCCGATGTACTCTCAGAAGGAGTTGGTGGCAATATATTATTTAGCATTGCAGCAACATCAGGATCAAGATCTGCTGTGTTGATTGGGTCTTCTTCTGGAGCATTTGCATTTGCTATGCTCGCTAATATATCTTCTGTTGAGCCTAAGTCTTCAGAGTTTTCTGTATCACCATCAAGTTCGTAATCTTTTTCAGGTTCTGGAAGCCCAAACTCAAAATCGTAAGAATCATCTTCTTGCGGAACATTGTCAGGAATTGCCACTTCTGGCATAGTTGTTCCATTCTGTTGGCGAATGGCTACTTCATCACCTATCTGAGTAATATCATCACTAAATTGTTTAAGATTCTCTATGCCCGGCATTCTTTGTTAATTGTACCCCACAATACATTTTATAACAAGCTCTTTTTATGTAAAAAAGAGATTTATTTTCTTTACTCTATTATCATCGGTTTTTTTTAAAAAGGCTTTATTTTTTCTTAATATTTTTTTTCATTTTCCGATATTATATATAACATTATGAAAAAGTATTTTATTTTAACCCTTATTAGCCTTATTATGCTACCAATGTTCTCGCTTGATATCAATCAATTTGATGGGAAACAATATATATTAGATAATCTTTTACAAACAATTGATAGACCACGTGCGCCGCAGGTATTTGATGACTATATAATTTTCACTGCTAGTCCAACGGTACGTTATACTGGTATTGCATTCGATTTTGAGCAATATCAGGAGATTCACACATTTAAGCGTCTCGTTCGCCAAAATGAGGATGGCAATAATACAGAAAGTTTCGTTTCTTTTTACATTTTGGAAATACCTAAAAACATTCAGAGTATTTCGTATCGGCTCGTAATGGACGGCCTATGGACTACCGACCCGCTAAATGAAACACAAGTATATGATTCTAAATCAAATTTAGCAGTTTCAAAGATAGCATTACAGCAACCTATTATTACCGAAACACATACTCAACAAAACACTATTCGTTTTGTGTACGAGGGCGATTCTGGCAAACGTATACGAGTTGCAGGTAATTTTACAAACTGGGACCCTTTTATATATGAATTACAAGAAACAGCATACGGCTTTTACGAATTAGAACTTGCTCTCCCAAAAGGTACATACTACTACACATACTATTCTGGGATACAGTCATTTTTAGATGAAAGCAACCCTGATAAAGCCTATACGCCAGATGGTCGAGTTGTTTCTGTTGTAACACTTCGCTAAGATTACTTTTTTTGCCAGCTTTCTATCACTGCAAGTGCGTCTACTCTTTCTTGAATACTGGTAAAGAACAATGTAATGGTTCCTTTTTTTTCAGTAACAGTATTTAGTGTATTGGTACTCTCTGTTTCATATTCTAACGTTGGAAAAAGAATTATTTCGTGTTTATAAATCAATTTTCCATCTACCGAAAGGGCATTTTCGTATACACCGGACTTTATACGATGTATTAATTCACGAACACTCATTTCTACTGCAAGCACTGCTGTCGCATGAAGAATTATAGCAATAAAAAGTGAAAAATCTCTAAAATATAATATAATCAGCATCGCTATTGAGAAAAAAATTACAATGTAAAAAAGAATAATTTTTGTCTTGATTAAGGGTAGTATCATTTTTCCAACTTTTTTTGAAAAAAGAGCGAGTCGAATCGGCAAACTAAGCAAAAGTAATGCTACAATGACATAACTTGCTATGTGTACTATTGTCAAAATATCCATAAAAGTATAGTATACTAAAAACAAAAAAAAGGAAAGTACACCAATGAAAAGTATTGAGCATGTTTTAGTTGCAGGAGCAGGAGCCATTGGCTTAATGGTTGCCCATCAAATATATACACATAATCCAAAAGCTGTAAGCATATTAGCAAGAGGTGAAAGACTCGAACGCTACAAAAAAAATGGTCTATGGGTAAACGATGAAAAAATTAATTTTCACCTTGCAGACGCTTCTATACAAGCGGCGAATTCAGGAATCCCAACCAAAACAGGGTATCCTGATTTAATTATACTTGCTTGCAAAAATCAGCACTTGGAAACTATTTTAGATGACTTGAAAAACTATGTAGGTGAAGAAACTAGAATACTTTCTCTATTAAATGGTATTTCAAGTGAAGAAACTATTGCAAAAAAATACTCTAATACACGTATTCCTCTAGCTATGATTTTGGGAACAGACGCACAACATGGAAATGAGCATTGCTATTATGGGCCCAAAGGAATTATTTACTTTGGGGAAAATGCAAACAAAACTGTAGAGGGAAAACCAACGGACGAGTGCACTACTGAAGTCAAAACAATTGCAAGCTTTTTTGAGCAAGCAAATATTGCATACAATGTTCCTGAAAACATGCTAAGAATGCTTTGGTATAAATACATGGTAAATGTAGGTATAAACCAAGCGTCTGCAACGCTAAAACTTACCTATGCACCATTTCAGGAAAATGGCAATCCTGAGTTTGTAAGAGAAGCAAAAGAGTTTATGGTTGCATTACAAAAAGAAGTTATTGCAGTTTCAAAACATACTGGGGCAAACCTTACTGATGAAGATTTAGGTACATGGTTTACTGTTTTAGATGGTTTAACACCTGACTCAAGAACTTCGATGTGTCAAGATGTTATAGCAGGGCGAAAAACTGAAGTTGAGCTTTTTTCAAAAACTATGAGTGAACTTGGGAAAAAGTTTGGTGTTCCAACCCCTGCAAACGATTTGGTATACTTACAATTAAGAGCAATTGAACAAAGTTACGCTTGTTTGTGAAGCTGAGAGCTTCAGAACACATGTTCTTAAACTTTCAGTTTATAGATTTTTTTTCATAAAATAAGGTTTTGTTTGGAAACAAAGAAACTCGATTTAGGGGAGGCAAACAGCTAATTGCGAAGCGCAGTTTTCCTCCCCTAAGACCCCACCTTTCTTGCACGCTTTTTAACTTCATGCCACCGAGTCATTCTGTTTTCTGTTTATCACGTGTAGAATTTACTTATTAAAAATACTTAATATAGCTCTAGTTTACAATTATGATTACTATTGTTACAATTGAGAGTAATCTCAAGTATAGTAAAAATAAATTCATCGCCTAAATCCTTTTTGCTTTTTTCATAATTATACCATTTAATGGTAATGGGCTCTCCATAATCATGCATACCAAA
>CAYJOZ010000011.1:0-21120 GCA_964371925.1 uncultured Treponemataceae bacterium
ATTATTAAAAAATCAGACAGAATTGCAAACGAAAAAGCTGCAGAAAAAAAAGCTGATTAAGTTAAAAAAGTGCCCTTGTGGCACTTTTTTTTTGTTTTTCTTTGTAAAAAAAGGTTTATAACTTTATCAAAAAAACTTTCCTTTTCTACTTGACTGAATGCCTAAAATAGCGTTACAATTATACGAGTGGAATCTGTGTATACCATTGTCGTGCCGGATAACGATGTATTAGTCCGGCTTTGTGGCAGTAATGATAGCAATATAAGCCTCATCGAAGATCATCTTGGAGTAAAAATATTTACTCGTGGAAATGAAATTTTTATCGATGAAAATGATAGTACTACGTGTGAACGTTTTAAACACGTCATTGATAGACTCTTGGATGAAGTGCAATTTGGTTCCAATGCAGATATCCATTTGGTTCAATCAATATTAAATACAGGCACAAACAATATGCACCTATCTGAAAAGGATTTAAGAGAATACTTTTCTAAGGCGAGTATACATATTCCAATGGGTAAATGCAGCGTATACCCGAAAACACAAAGCCAGGCAGATTTGGTTAATAGTTTGCGTTCTAATGATATGGTATTTTGTGTGGGGCCTGCAGGATCGGGCAAAACTTTTTTAATGGTTGCAGAAGCACTCAATTTAGTGCTACAACGTAAAAAATCTAAAATAATATTAACCAGGCCCGTTGTTGAGGCTGGAGAAAGTTTAGGGTTTTTACCTGGCGACTTAGAGCAAAAAATAAGCCCATATTTAAGGCCCTTATATGATGCAATGGAAATGTTACTTCCTAGAGAACAAGTGAAAAAACTTGTCGATTCTGGTATAATTGAAATTGCGCCACTTGCCTATATGAGAGGGCGTACCTTAAGTGATAGTGTTGTTATATTGGATGAAGCCCAAAATACAACAAAGCAACAGATGAAAATGTTTTTAACACGAATGGGCGAAAACTCAAAAGTTTTTGTTACGGGGGATTTAACGCAAGTAGACCTTCCTAAACATGTTGAATCAGGCTTAAAAGAAAGTGTAAAAATTCTAAAAAATATAGAGGAAATAAAAATTATTTATTTTAATTCAAACGATGTAGTTCGAAATGCATTAGTTAAAAAAATTGTTCAGGCATATGAAGACCATGAATAGAATCATACACGACAGAAAACAATCAATACTAAAGATGTTCTCCTCTGTAAAAGTGAATCGTTCTCTTGCTACGGTATTCATAACAACCTTTGTATTGATGATATTAATATCACTTTTTGATGTTTTAACATCACAGACAGTATTATCATTGTCATTATCAGAATATTCTATCGGGCAAATTTCTGACAAGTCTTTAGTAGCGGAGTTTTCTATAGAACCGACAGATGAGGAAAGCGTATCGGTCCAAGAGGGTGAAGAAGTAATTCGCAAAGGCTTTCCTATATCCGAAGAACAATATGAAAAACTGCGATTAATGGCTGAAACTCCAACCTATATAGATGTTAGAGCATTTACAAACTCCCTGTTATTTTTTACCTTGTTTGCATGCCTTGTTTCATTTCTTTTTTCACAGAAAATTCTTGGGAGAAGTTTGAAGGTAAAAGAAGCGCTTTTTTTCGCTGCTACCTTATTACTTGTATACATAGTAACAATTCTTGCTAAAAAAACACCAACTTTTTCAAGTCCGTTTGCGTTAGCCTCAGTTATACCAGCATCTTTTTGTATTATGCTGTTAACAATCATGTTTGGGTCACGATTTGCCGCTTTTTCGTCATTTTTCTTTGCATTTGCAGTTCTTTATGCCTCAGATTTTGCTATAGCAACATCGACGTATGTTTTATGTATTTGCTTTTTTTCTGTTTCAATAGTTCGCAGGGCAAACAAACGAATCCAACTAACCCTTGTTGCTATTGCGCTTGCTATAATAAATCCTATATGTCTTATAATGATTGAAACTATTTTTGCCCCTACAATGTCAGATGTTTTTATGCATACATTAGGAGTAAGTATAAATGGCTTTGTTTCTGGAATTTGTATACTTGGTTTTTTAACACCCCTAGAATATGTATGCAACACGGCTTCTGTTTTTAGATTACTAGATTTATCAGATTTAAATAATCCGCTTATGCAGCGCATGCTTTTAAATGCACCAGGAACATATAATCACTCAATGCTTGTAGCAACACTAGCAGAAAAAGCATGTAACGATATTGGTGCTAACGGCCTTCTAGCACGTGTAGGTGCATACTATCATGATATTGGCAAAATAGAACAACCAGAATATTTTGTCGAAAATCAAAGAGAAGGCAATAAGCACGATGAAATTAATCCAAGACTTTCTGTTTCAGTAATTAGAAACCATGTTAAAAAAGGTGTTGAGCGATGTAATCAATTACACTTGCCACAAGAGGTTATAGAGATAGTTTCTCAACATCATGGTAATAGTACTATTTATTATTTTTTTAATGAAGCAAAAAAACTTGATGCAAACGTTTCAGAAGATGACTTTTCCTACATGGGAACAAAGCCTACCTCAAAAGAGGCTGCAGTAGTGATGATTTGTGATACAATTGAAGCAGCTTGTAGAACCCTAAAAGATCCATCTGTATCGCGACTGGAAAAGTTTATACATAAGCTTGTCTTGGGTAAATACGAAACAGCACAATTAGATAATGCTAACCTTACCTTTAATGACTTAACAAAAATACAAAATGCGTTGGTTAACATAATGGCTGGGTATTATCACTCAAGAATAGAATATCCTAACCAACAAGATCCTGAAACTCCAAAAAAGGAAGAAGATCTTACACAAAAGAGAAAAAATCAAAAAGAGGGTAGTAATGGAAAGTAATACAAACGATATATATATTTCTTGTGAGGGAATTGAAGAACCTGTATGGTTTGAAAAAGTTCAGCCATTTTTAGACAAGGTGCTCGAAGAGAGAAAACACTATAACTGGGAATTATCGGTTTTATTTTGTTCGGATGATTATATGAAAGAACTGAACAAACAGTATCGAGAAAAGGATTCATCTACCGATGTTTTATCCTTTGAGCAAGGAGAAGAGTACATTGATGATGACGGAAATGTACAGTATATCGCTGGTGATATTGCCATAAGTGTTAACTTCTTGTATAATAACTCAAAGGAATTTACTGTAACACCTGATGAAGAGTTAAAGCGACTTCTTGTGCATGGTGTGTTACATTTGGAAGGATATGACCATGGAGATGCTCATATTGGAGAGGAAACTAATGAAATGTTTGAAATACAAGAAAAATTAGTAAAAACATTTCAAGATTATAAAATTATAGGATGATACAAATGGGTTTATTTACGCGTTTATTTTCGAAGGCCGGTAAGGAGGAACCTCACTCTAGTAGTCCCGATAGGGACAGGCAGGAGATTTTAAACGAAGAAAAAAGAGACATGATTCGAGGTATTGAAGAACTTGCAGACACATCAGTTAAAGAGGTAATGGTTCCTCGTATTGATGTTGAGTTTTTATCAATAGATTTACTTAAGGACGAGCTTTTAGAAAAAATTGCAGAAAGTGAACACTCACGCTTTCCTGTGTACTCAGAATCGATTGACAATGTAGTGGGTATTCTTTATGTAAAGGATTTAATAAAGGCCTTTGCAAAAAAAGAAAAAATTGAATTAGAAACAATAATGCGAAAAGCATTTTTTGTTCCGGAATCAAAACGGATTGATTCACTTTTGCGTGAGTTTAAAAGACGACATGTGCATATAGCAATTGCAATTGATGAATACGGGGGAATGTCCGGAATTGTTTGTATGGAAGACATCATAGAAGAAATTGTTGGTGATATCCAAGATGAATTTGATAATGAAAATGAAGATATAATTTCAGTTGGAGAAAATACGTGGCTGTGCGATGCCCGTGTAAATTTAGATGACTTGAATGAAGAAATTGAGTCACAGTTTCCAAATGAAGAATTTGATACATTAGGCGGTTTTGTTTTTGATCTTTTTGGAAAAATTCCAGTAAAGTTTGAAAAAGAAACGTGGAATAATTATGATTTTATTATTCAAGATGTCGAAGGACATAAGGTAAACCAAATTAAGGTTATAAAGCACCCCGAAATAGAATCATAGATATATACAAAACACGCACTTGGGAGGGTACTGTGTCAAAAAAACACATAATTTTTACACTTTTCATGTTATTGCTTTCAACTATGTATGCTCAAACAGCTTTAGATTTATTTAACCAAGGTAGAGAATATCAATACCGTGAAGATTGGTATTCAGCTACAGAATTATATCTTCAAGCTTTAGAAGTAAATCCAGCGTATGGGGAAGCATGGTTGTCCTTGGCACAGTGTTCATATGAACTAGACCAATACGACCTTGCTCTTAGCTATGTAGACACTGCAAGCACCTATTTAAAAAATAGGGTTGATATTCCAAACTTAAAGGGTTTTTCTTTAATTGGCTTAGGACGTTTAGAAGAAGCAAAACAAATTTTTTTACAAACGTTAACAACGCACCCTAATGATATAGATGCACGCTTTGGGCTTGCTCAACTCGATTTATTTAATGGCAAGTTTACTGGAGCAGAAAATTATTTTTTAGATGCATTGAAACGAGAATCCTCTAATAAAAAAGCTCTTTTATCGCTGGCCTTAATAGCAGATGAAAAAGGTGATATTCAAAAAGCACAAAACTATATTAAACAAGCCATACAATACCATAACGATAGAGCTGATGTATATTATTTTGCAGGTTATTTGTCAGCAAAGGCAAATAATGTACCTCAGGCCGAAGATTATGTTCGAACATCCATTGCTATTAATCCGAATTATCACGATGCCTATAAACTTTTAGCTGATATTTTGTTTGTAGATGGCCGCTATGATGAAACTATTGAAGTATGTGATCGGATTATATCCCAAGACAGAAATAGCCCTAATGCATGGTTTTTGAAAGGCTTAGCAAATGAAAAACTTGGAAATGTTGAGAGAGCGTTATCGAATTGGGAAATTGGATTAAATGTAGATGCACAAGACGAAATAATGCGAGCTGCATTTGAGTTATTAGTATACGAAAAAACACAAATTGAAGATTCTCGAAGAGAAGAGTGGTCAAGTTATCATTTAGAAAAGGCACAAATTGCTCAAGAAAAATACCTTGCAAATGCTGCCCTGTATGAATATCAACGAACACTCAGAATCGACCCGTTAAGTGTTAGTGCAAGGTTAAGCCTTGCAAATATTCTTTTGCAAGATGGATATGCTGAATCCTATTTATCACAGCTTCAATTTATTTCAGCACAAGGTTTGGCAACTCGTTCGGTAAATGATAGTATAGAAGCGTATTCTTCAATGTTATCAAATACGCTACCACAAAAATGGGATGTTGATCCGTTTTATTTAGATAAAACGCGTTGGTCAATTGCTTTATATCATTTTGAACAACCTTTATCATTATATCATCAAAATGCAGTATCAATAACTGCAGGGATGTTAGCAGATATATTCAACTCAAATCAGAGTGTTGAAGCCATACCTTCAAATACAACTATTTCCAGTTATGCAGATGCTTTTAGATTATCAAGATCTCAAGGGTACGACTTCTTCGCAATACTTAATGTTATCGAAGGTGACAGAGATATTCGCCTAACAGTGGATTTATATATTTCTGCAACCGGTACGAAAGCCTCTTCGTGGGAAGTGTATAGAACGGGTAATGACCGTTATTCTTTAGCTTTGCAAAAACTGAGAAGTGATATTACTTTATCATTACCACAAATTGGTAAAATTATTGATAGGCGTGGTACAAACCTTCTTATTGATATGGGTAGAAAAGATGGTGTAGAGATTGATGCAATATTCGAGATTTATAAAGATGGGTATATTGCTCTTCAAGATTCAGGGATAGGGTTAAAATATAGTCAAGACGAAATGCTCGGAACCATAACTATTACAGAAGTCGGTGAAGATATTTCTCAGGGTGTGTTTAAACAAAAAGGGTTTTATGATTTGGTGAATATAGGCGATGAAATAATTCCTGTTGTACCGCTTGAAGTAGAGACACAAGAAGAATCATCTCAAAAAACAACAACGGAAAGTGCTATACAAGCACCTGAGCTTACAATTGAAAAGCAAACGTCAGTGTTATTTGATTTAGTTAAATCAATTAGATAATTGTACATCTCTAAAAACTTCAGTTTTTAGAGTTTCCTAAATACTATCCAAGGGATTGGATAGTATTTAACTAATGGTAAGTTTATCTAATGTTTCTTCAATCCATTTTTTTGCATAAAAGGGGTAGAGTCTTTCTGCCCGTTGGAAATGGGTAACTGCTGTTCGATAGTTTTGCTGAAAATAATATACTTGGGCAAGGTAAAAATTTGCTCTTGCTGTGGCATCTGCTGTACGATTTATTTGCAAAAATTTTAATAATTCTTGTTCTGCGTTCGCCCAATCTTCTGGGGCAACATAAGAACTAACAATGGTGTATAAGGTGTAATCATCTCCAATTGCATTTTCAGCATTTGAATCTTTATCTAAAATATACGGCTCAAAATATTCTTGTCTCTTATCAGAAGTAGGTGCAGTAGCAATTACGTTTCGTGTAGTATTTTCAAGTGCTATTACTGGCTCAACCTCTGTATTGTCAAGTATTTCAATATAGGGCAGTGGTTTTTCACGCAAAGGAGCTTGAACGGTTGCATCGATTCGCGGATTTACGTCAATCGCTGGTGTTTCACTATTCTCTTTTGTTGCTAGATTCTGTGTTTGCGCTTTTGTTCGAACAATAGCTTTATCAGTTGCATTTACAGAAGGTATGATAACATCATATAATGTGCCATCATGAGTTTTTGCAACTACCGCATAGTAATACGTATTGTAATCGTTAATTGTGTCAAAATATTGTGTTGTATTCGAAGTTACCGTTGCTATTGGTGTTAAAATACTAAGCGTTGATGGTCGAATAATCGTATCAATGTTTTTGTATACGAGTAGTTCTAAAATGCTATCAGAAGCGTCTTGTGATATTGACCATGTAAGCTCAACCATACGCTCAGTTTCTGAAAGGGAAGCTTGTACATCCTTTACTATGGGTCTTGCTGTTTGCGCTGAGCAAATTGCAATAAAAGTAGATATTACTATTAAAAATACTGTTTTTTTCATAATAATCTCATTATATCATAAAATAAGTATTTGACAAGATGTAAACTTTCATTTATGCTATATTTATGTTTGTTTCTGTAGTTTTAGATCCTGGTGGAGTAGATTCCTCCAGAGCAATAGTATCAATAGTCTCACAGTATGGTTTTATGAAAGTTCAGCGTGCATGTTGGGAAAATCCATCCCTTTCTGAAGGGCAACTTATTAAACTTAAAAAGGACTTAGACAGAGTTACTGATTTTTACGATAGAATACGCTTATACCAGTATCCTGTAAATGGCCTTATGGCTATTACAGAGTTGAATAAAAAAAAGTGGAAGCGATGTATGCTGAGACCACCGAAAGAAAAATAGCACGAGGAAAAATGTATGATAGATGAACTAAAATCTCCCATAGCAGCACTAAAGGCTGATATACTTGATGTTTGGGGGCGTCTTTGACTCTGCTTCTATTGAAAAGAAAATAGCAGAAAAAGAAGAAATCACGGGAAACCCTGATTTTTGGAATGATCCTTCAAAAGCTGAAAAAGTTCTTTCGGAAATAAAAATGCTCAAAAACCGTATTGAGCCATGGAAAGAATTAATTGAAAATGTAGAAAATATTGAAGCTCTATATGAGCTCCTAGACGAGTCTCATGATGCAGAATTAGAACAAGAAATTCGCTCATTGTATACTGTATCTCAAGAATCATATGAAAAGCTAAGTATCCTCAATCTATTATCAGATGAAGTTGATAAAAATAATGCCTTTGTAACAATACATGCAGGCGCTGGAGGAACTGAAGCCTGCGACTGGGCAAGTATGCTTTGCCGTATGTATACAAGATGGGCTGAACGTCGAGGCTATAAAATCGAAGTAGTTGACATGCTGGAAGCAGAAGGTGGTATAAAATCTGTAACGCTTCAGATATTAGGCGACTATGTTTATGGATACTTAAAGTCCGAGGCAGGAGTCCATCGATTAGTGCGAATTAGCCCCTTTGATTCAAATGCACGGCGCCATACATCATTTACTTCTGTGTATGTTTTTCCCGTTTTGGATGATAGTATTGACGTTGATATTCGCCAAGAAGACTTAAAAATTGATACCTATAGAGCTGGTGGCGCTGGTGGACAACACGTTAATAAAACCGATTCTGCAGTCAGAATCACTCATATACCAACAGGAACGGTCGTTGCATGCCAAACAGAGCGAAGCCAGACAATGAATAAGGCAACATGTATGAGTATGCTCAGAGCAAGATTGTATGAACATTATCGAGCTGAAAAAGAAAAAGAAAATTCAAAATTTGCGCAAGAAAAAAAAGACATTGCATGGGGAAGTCAAATACGCTCATATGTTTTTCAACCTTATACAATGGTTAAAGATTTACGAACACGTTTTGAAACTGGAAATATCCAGGCAGTTATGGATGGCGCCATAGATCAATTTATAGAGTCCTTTTTAGCCGCAAAATGGAAAGGATTACCCATGGGGGACAGCGAGGAATGACGCATCTCGTAAAGCGAGTAAACAAATTCTTCACAATATGTATTGTGCTATTTTTAATTGGCACGTATTGTTTAACTGCTGATGAATCTGAATCATGGATTTTTTCTGCCACTCGCTTTGAGTCTTCTATCGAAAACGACCCAGCTGCAACCTTGCTCCCTTTGTATATTATCGAAAATTTTTCGGACAATTTATATCGTAGCGTTAGTGCAGAAGAGCAACGTAGACTGGCTATTCAAGCCTTCGATAACGATTTACGAGTTCTTTTTGAAAGTTTGCAAAAAGAAGTATTTGAAAAAGATGCACTTCTTGTAACACAAAAAAATGCAACTGAGTATACCGAATCTGTACGGGAAAAAGAACTTGCAATTGAAAAAATACGTTTTGATATACAGCAAATACAAGAACAAAAAGAAAAGCTTGTATTGGAAGACTTTGAAGTTTTAGAAAAAAAAATAGAGCTTTGGGAAAATGGTAATTCTTTGTATGAGGTAGACGAAAACAAAACGTATTTTAATCCTCAAAATATACATGCCCTCATTTCGGGAAGTGTAGAATATATAGATGATTTTATATATGTAACATCTCAATTAGTATTATATCCTGGAAAAATTATTGCAATTGAAATACGAGAAGTCGATTCTATTTCCAATATTCAAAGTATAGCACAACGTATTTCAGATTCTTTATATCTTTCACTTACAAATAAAGAATTGGTAACTATTCATTTTGATATTGAGCCAAAAGAGGCACTTGACACTGCCACAATATATATCAATGGAACTACCTACCAAAGAGAATCAAGTGATGATGAATATTTTGCCTCAGTACATCTTCCAAGTGGTGTGTATGAGTTTTACGCAACATCTCCTGGTTACGAAGGAGTTACCGTAACATATTCATTTGATACTGACGACGCTTATGCGGTTTCAATACACTTAAAAGACGAAAATCCCCAAAGTATATCATATACTATACCAGGGCCAAATGGTAATTTGTTTATTAACACACAAAAAATGATTTCAACTAACAATGCTGATAGTGCTAACACCGAAGGTATTGCAACAATAAATGGCCTACCAGCTTTGGGGGAATTTGTTAGCGAAGATGGTATTTCAACATGGTTTTTTGTTAATGAAGCAAGTGAAAATTCCATTCCGTCGCTTGCACAAAGCGATATATTTTCATTTATACCTAATACAGAAAATTTTGAAGATGTCATTGAAAAAAATCGAAAAAGAATGTATAATTCCTATGCTGCACTGATTCTTTCATTACCGGTATACTTTATTGCAAATGGACAGTATCTTAATGAATATAATTCATGGGCAACGAATAAATCAGATGGGAATAATCTTCAAGCGTGGCAAACTGCGCGTGATGTAACTATGGGATTATCTATTGGTTTGGGAATTAACTTTTTAATTCAATTAGGGATTTATATTCACTCGGCCAATACTATTTTGCCTGAAGAAGTTTCTGTAAATGATTAAACAAGGATAGCTAGCCTTGCCATTGAATATTGGAAGGCCTGCATCTAACTAAGATACATAGATTAGGAGAACATATGGCCCGTATAGGTTTTGCACAAAAAATAAAATCACTGTTTACAGGTGGAGGCAGCAAAGACGAAGAATTTTTTGAAACACTTGCCGATACACTTGTAGAAGGGGATGTAGGCGCAAAAATCGCATTTGAAATCGTTGATGAATTGGAAAAACAATGTAAAAAAAACAAGCTTACCGATGAAACAGATATCTTAAATGAATTAAAGGCTATATTACGTACATATGCCAAAAGCGTAGAAATAACACTTAATCCAACCGATGTAAATGTATTTTTAGTACTTGGGGTAAATGGTGTTGGAAAGACTACTTCGGTAGCAAAAATGGCATCTTATTTTTCTAAAGCTGGAAACTATAACCTTTCGATGGCTGCTGCAGATACCTTTCGAGCAGCGGCAATTGAACAACTAACCATTCATGGACAACGGCTTGATATAAGAGTTGTTGCCCATCAGCATGGTGCAGACCCTTCTGCGGTGGTGTTCGATGCAGCCGAATCAATTGCAGCAAAAGGCGGAGGTATTGTTCTTGCCGATACAGCAGGGCGCCTTCATAATAAAGAAAATTTAGTGCGTGAATTACAAAAAATTGATAGGGTTGCTTCCTCAAAAGCTAGTGAAGGTTGCTATAAAAAGATACTTGTATTAGATGCAACAACGGGCCAAAATGCATTGCGCCAAGCAGAGGTATTTCATGAAGCAGTTGGGGTAGACTATGTTATATTAACAAAATACGATTCTAGTGCCAAAGGCGGGGTTGCCTTTTCTCTTGGTAAAGAACTAGGAATCCCCATTGCTTTTATAGGATTTGGAGAAACATACAACGATATTTCTCTATTTAATGTAGAACAATATATTAATGAGTTTATAGGCAATTAGCTAATGAAACAAAGATTCGTTGTTGCTATCTTACTGCAATGCTCCTTTTTTCTTTTTTCGCAAGCAGATGATATAGCCCTCTCTTCTGATGGAAAACTTCGCCATTATAGTGGAGAAAATGAAGATTTCTTTATAAATAATACCTACTTGTCAACGGTGAGAGTCAGCGATGATAGCATCGTTGAAAAAAAATATGATGAGAGACAACGCTTAATCAAAGAAATTTCATGGCTTTCTGATAGTATCGATCCCGTGTCAATCCGAGAATATACGTATGTCGGTAATGAATCTATTGCACAACGTATGACAATAAATGATTTTTCTGCTATGACAAGAATGACTGAAATGTACAATTCGGAAGGATTGCTCATAAAAGCTGAACAATTTAGCATTGAAAAAAGCGAACTTCAGGGAATAACAATAGATGAAACAAAAACAATGTTTCAAAAATCTACCAACTATGTATATGATACAATGGGTAGGTTAATAGAGCAAAAGACAGAATCAGTAGATGGTAGTGAAAAAACGGTATTCAAGTTTGAAGATGGTGGAAACAAAGCAGACAGTTACTTTTATTCCGATAATGTACTGAAAAAATCAATTGTGTATTCTTCTACTTTAGATTGGATAGAGACTACCTTTTTTCCTAATAATCTGTATATACAAGTTTTTTTTGAAGGGAATGAAGCTTTTAAGGAAGTAGTATTTGAAAATGACAAACAAATTCGAGAGCGAACATTATGAAAGTATCAAATAAAATAGCATGGATGCTATTTGTATCAAGACGATTTGCTCGTGTTGATAGAATAGGGCGAAATGCACTCACATCATATTTAGCATCTCTTGGTATAGCCTTTGGCGTAATGACTCTCATTGTAGTCATGGCAGTTATGAATGGTTTTCAACTAGGTTATATAGAAAGTATACTTGAAATTAGCTCATATCATGCAAGAATTACGGTGCCTTCTAAGGGTGCAGGACAGCATATTGAAAGTATAGCAAATCAAAGTAACAGACTTGTTTCAATTGCGCCTTTCTATGAAGCGCAAGCCCTTGTTGTTGGAAGAAACTCTCGCCAGCAAGCTGCAATGTTGCGCTTTATACCTGCAAATACTATGGAAACGGATGAAGGCTTTGCTTCTGAACTTACCATGATAGTAGGTGACTTTGATCTAAGCGAGGGGAAAACAGTAATTGGATCTTCTTTGGCTCGTTCGTTAGGGCTTTCGATTGGAGACACTGTCAATATTCTTGCAATGTCTGGTTCCTCAGATGTGGATTTATTTTCAGATTCAAGGTTAGTTACGGTTTCTGGTATTTTTTCATCAGACTATGCAGAGATAAACACCACTTTTATGTTTTTTTCACTTGAAACTGCTAATACAATGCTTGGAGAAACAACTACACCTTTATATGGTGTAAAATTAAAGAACTCAGAAGATGATACGATATTTTTAGCTGAACTTCAAAAAACACTACAAGAAAGTGATTCTCTAAATGAAGTAGAGTTGGAATCTTGGAGAAGTTATAATAGAGCTTTTTTTGGTGCCTTGCGTGTTGAAAAAATCTTATTAATGATTCTTGTCTTTATGATATTTATTGTAGTAGGTGTGAATATTTTTAACAGCATGAGAAGAATGGTATTTGAACGGCGAGAGGAAATTGCTGTGCTAAGCGCTTTGGGCTCTACTTCAAAAAATATTCAAGCTATTTTTATATTACGAGGTTTCCTTATCGGACTTACAGGTGGTATTTGTGGACTACTCTTAGGAATTCTTATAAGTCAAAACATGGATACCGTCTTTATTATTATTTCAAAGATAATCTACTACATACAGTACTTTTTTACATGGATTTTTAATTCTAAAAATCTATTTCTAGTAACAGAAAACCCAATGTTTTCATTCTATGCGCAAATTCCTACTCGAATGTATGTGTCAGAAACAGTGATAATAACACTATTTGGTATATTATCTGCCTTAAGTGCGAGTTGGGTTGCAAGCAGAAGGATTCTTAAATTATCCGCAGCGGAGGTTTTGCGATATGAGTAACGAGTTAATTAAAATTGAAGGTTTGGAAAAAACATATTCAGATTCAATACAGTCCTTAACAATACTTCATGAATTAGATTTCACCGTTAGCAAGGGGAGTAAAGTAATCTTACTGGGTGAAAGTGGAAGCGGGAAAAGTACGTTATTAAATATTATTGCAGGACTTGATAAAGCTACAAAGGGAACAGTGAGCGTCGGTGATTATACTATTTCGAACCTTGTTGAAAAAGAATTATCAGAATATCGTTCAAAATTTGTAGGCCTCATTTTTCAATTTCACTATTTGCTAAAAGATTTTACAGCGCTAGAAAATGTTTTTTTACCTCTTTATATGAGCGGAGAAAACAAAAACATAGCTATAGAACGTGCAAAAGAGCTTTTAGACGATGTAGGGCTCAATAACAGAATGTCTCATCTTCCTTCCCAATTATCAGGTGGTGAAAGGCAGCGTGTAGCAGTAGCACGTTCTCTTATCCATAATCCACAGCTTATCCTCGCTGATGAGCCTACTGGAAACTTGGATCCAGAAAATGCTGCCCATATTAGTGAAATACTTTTTTCTCTTGTAGAAAAATACAATAAAACACTACTTTTAGTAACTCACGAAATGTCTTTGTGTGATAGAGGTGATGTGCGCTGTAGAATAAAAGAGGGTAGGCTCACCTATGACATTTAAATCATCTTTTTTGTACGCGATGCGCTTGCTCCTTCCAAAAAAATCCTCATCATCAAATGGACGTAAAAGTCTCTTTGGGGCGATGATTGGTATTGCTTTAAGTATTGTCCCACTTGTAGGTGTGCTCGTAGTCGCAGACGGAATGATAGAGGGCATAACGGGAAGGCTTATAGGACTTTCAAGTTATCATATGCAAGCAGTGCAAACAAATGCATTACACTTAAATACACAAGATCACCTTGATCTTCTTAAAGCTATGTCACGCGATTTAAGCACCGTACAAGGTGTCACGGACGCCTTTATTGAACGTCAAGGAGTTGCATTAGCGGTAGGTGCAAAAAATCGAACTGGAGCAACAGTGCGAGCCGTAGAAGAGAGGCTTTTTTCTGATAGCTTAGGCTTTTCTCAATATTTAGAGGTCATAGAAGGTAGTGCAAGCTTCCCAAGTGAAAAGAGCAGAAACATTAGATCTTCATGTAGGTGATACATTACGATTAATGACTACACAAACATCACCAAATGGAAGAGTATTACCAAAGATGCACAGCGCAACCATATCAGGCATAGTGTCTTCTGGCTATGAAGAAATTGATGCTCTGTGGGTATTTCTACCTCTTGAATCGGGATTTTCATATCTGTCAACGGCTTCATCCCAGGTAAAAATTGGCATAGAAGTCGATGACCCATTTAGTACTGATTTTACAAAAGTATCATTAGAAACCATGCAAAGTCTACCTGCAGGTTTTTTTCTGTATAAATGGAGCGATTTAAATTCATCGCAGTATGAAAACTATGCTTCAACAAGAATGCTCTTGCTTCTTATAATGTTTCTCATTTTGTTAATTGCTTCAGTTAACATTTCAGCTGCTATTATTATGATTGCACTTGAGCGCCAAAAAGAAATTGCAATATTAAAAAGTGTTGGTGCTACTCCGAGCGGTATAACAGTCTCGTTTTTAATAACGGGAATTGCTTGTGCAATTGGTGGATTAGTGCTTGGTTTGCCATTAGGCCTTCTTTTTGGTTTAAATTTCAATGAAATTTTACTTTTTTTTGAAAATTTATTCAACGAAATTATAAAAGTGTGGTATTATATAAGTAGTGGTTTTGAATATATTCCAATATCATTTCTGAACCCAGCTTATTACTTGGAAACAATTCCAGTAAATGTGCCTACGGTAGAGTTACTATATATTTCTATTGGTACAATTGCATTAGCAGTTGTAGTTTCAATTCTTCCTGCAATAAGAGCAGGAAAAGAGAGTCCTTTGGATATATTACGAAAAGTATAATTCTAAATAAAAGATTTATGTATATTTTGCGTTTTTTTGAGGTTATGTGATGCTTTGCAATATGTGTAATGAACGTGATGCGATTCTTCTTGTACAACAGGTTAGTTTTGCAGGTAAAAAAGAAATACATTTGTGTCCTTTGTGTGCAAAAGAGCGCGGCATAGATGTCGACAAATCAAATGTTGGCGAATCAATGAACAAGCTCATTGATTCAGTAGTATTACCTAAGCGTGGGTGTTATGCTTGTGGTAAGACATTTGAAGATATTCAAACAAGCGGTTTACTTGGTTGCCCTGAATGTTATATTTCTTTTCATAAAGAAATAAAATCTATTTTAGACCAAAAGGGTTTTGATAGTCCTTACATGGGCCTAATGCCAAAAAAACTAGACCATTTTCGATCCATACTTACAGATAGAATTGCAATACAAAAAAAGCTTGAAGCCTCTGTTGCAGATGAAGATTTTGAAAAAGCAGCACTGTATCGCGATTTTTTGAAAACAATGGAACGGTCTGCAATTTCTACTGTTGATACGCAAGGAGACTTATTTGGCGAATGAAATAGGGAATGCGTGGTATAATATTGCAGGGCCAGAAAGTGATGTGATAGTTTCTACACGCGTACGTTTAGCTCGAAATCTTGTAAATTTTCCTTTCCCGTCTCGTTTTTCACATGATGATGCTTTGCGTGTTCAAACACTCGTTTTTGATGCTTTTTCAAAACTGAGTGAGCCTGACCAGTATCAAATGCTCACCGTAAAAAAAATCGATGAACTTGGAAAAAAAATACTTTTAGAAAGAGGCATACTTTCAGCAGAGCATGTTAAAAGCCCTGTTTGCGGAATTATAATAAAAAATGATGGGCGTCTTGCATGCAATGTAAATAACGATGATCATATTCAAATATCTGCATTCAGCTCAGGTTTTGATGTAAGCACTATATATAACTTGGCGCAAGAAGTTGATTCAGGCTTGCAAGATGTGCTACAAATTGCAGCGTCCATAGACTTTGGGTTTCTAACTTCAAAGCTCGAAAATCTAGGAACAGGAATCAAGCTATCAATATTTGCTCATCTTCCTTCTTTAGCGCACCTAAACTATGAAGATAATGAATTAAGCTCGTTATTCACCCATTTAGAATCTCAAGGCTTTTCAGTTAGTCCCGTTTTCGGACTTTCATTACAAGATGGCCAAATGCTGTCCTCGGCAATAGGTCACTGCTACCAAATAAGTACTACTGTTTCCCAAAACAGCACAGAAGAAGAGCAATTTAATGCATTTTATGGCATGGTAAAGTATGTTATGGACTTTGAGCGCATAAAGAGAGAAAATATTTGTGATACGCATCCTACAATTTTACGAGATTCTGTATACAAAGCTCTCGCTTTAGTAAAGTATTCAAGAATTTTAACAGAAAAAGAAGCACTAGACTTACTGTTCCGCCTCAAATGGGGGAAAGATAGCGGCATATTAACCGGAATTGAAGACTTTCAACTTTCTAGCCTTCTGTATCGAATTCGAGAAGGACATATTTCATTTATTAACAAAACTGAAAGGTTTAAGTACGAAAAAGATGTGAATAGTCTTGATATGCAAATAAAAAGGCTTCGTTCTCTTATTATGCAAGAATCTATTGATAATATTCACATTTACTCGTAACTATTTATAGTTTCATGTGTTTAATATATAGATGGTGCTTAGAAAATAGCAGAAGTTCTTTTATATTACTAACGAAATACAACAAGGAAGGAGAGGGCACACATAAGTTTTTAATGTATAGGCTGTTTTCATCATCATAAAGACATGGTTTGTCTTTTTAGGAGATGATATGATTAAAGGTCTTTCGCCCAGAGCTCAAAAAATACTGATGGTGACTGCTCAAGATGAAGCAAAAAAGGTATGTTCTGAACAACTTTTACCCGAGCACATCATGTTAGCGTTATTATTAAGTCAAGAATCAATTGGGTTTGGTATACTTCAATATTTAAAAATTAATATTAACGGATTAAAAATCGCATTACAAAAAAGTCTTCCAAATGTTTGTGATCCTCCATGCTATGCAGATATATTACGTTCAAGACGTTTGCAGGTTTTTTTAGACGTTGCCCTTGAAGAATCTAAATTGTTAAAGCGTGACTATGTGGGAAGTGAACATTTTCTTTTAGCTGCAATTAGAGAAGAAAAGAGTGTATCAAGTCAATTTGTTCAAATGATGGGGTTTAATGTAATAGATTTTAGGCAAGCTGCTGAAATCGTTTGTGTTCAGATGGCATCTTCTGCCGTTGGTCCACAAGTATTTACTGGTACAAGCTCGTATGCCCCAAAAACACCAATTGCAAAACCAAGCCAAACAGCTTCTCTTCTTGAAGAGTATGGTCGTAACTTAACAAAAAAAGCTGAGCTTGGCGAACTAGATCCTGTAATAGGTAGAAAGCGTGAAGTACAAAGAGTTGTTCAAATTTTATCACGACGCACAAAAAACAATCCTATTTTGATTGGTGAACCTGGCGTAGGAAAGACAGCAATAGCAGAATCCCTTTCTCAGAAAATTGTCGACGGAACTGTGCCTGAAAATCTTCTTGGAAAGCAAGTAATTATGCTCGATTTAGCATCTGTAATAGCAGGTACAAAATACAGAGGCGAGTTTGAAGAGCGTATTAAACGAATTATGAAAGAAATTCGTGAGAAAAAAAACATACTATTGTTTATCGATGAACTTCATACAATAATTGGAGCAGGCGGTGCCGAAGGCGCAATGGATGCTTCAAACATGCTCAAGCCAGCTTTGTCACGAGGTGAGCTACAGTGTATAGGGGCTACAACAATTAAAGAGTATCGAAAATATTTTGAAAAAGATGCAGCTTTAGAAAGACGTTTTCAAGTAGTAAATGTTGGTGAGCCTAGTGAAGATGAAACTTTTAAAATTCTTGAAGGTGTAAAAGAGCGCTACGAGGATTTTCATGGAGTTCGCTATGATGATAATGTTCTTGAAACCATTGTTCGTTTTTCAAAACGTTACCTAACTGAGAGGTTTTTACCAGATAAGGCGATAGATCTTTTAGATGAAAGTGGAGCTATGAAAAAAATTATTGATGATGATCTTCCTGTAGATATCAATGACCTTCAAGATAGAATTAGCTTGTTAACAATTGAAAAGCAACAAGTAATTCAAACGCAAAACTATGAAAGTGCTGCCCGTGTGCGAGATGAATTGCGGATATTAAAAGATGAGCATGCACAACTTCTTCATAAATGGGAAGTTTCTAGTGGAAAAAACACTGTCACTGTAAAAGATGTGTGTACGGTAGTTTCAACTATTACAGGTATACCAATTGAACAACTTAGCGATAATGAAGTCTCTCGTTTAGTAAATATGGAAAGTGAACTTCATAAAAGTGTTGTTAGTCAAGATGAGGCAATTAAGCTGGTTTCATCTGCTGTGCGGCGTTCTCGAGCCGGTGTTTCATCTACAAAGCGTCCTTTAGGTTCTTTTATCTTCTTGGGTCCTACAGGGGTTGGAAAAACACTTTTAGCAAAAACACTGGCTAAATTCTTGTTTGGAAGTGAAGAATCTCTTGTCAGAATCGATATGAGTGACTATATGGAAAAACATAATTCAAGCCGTTTAGTTGGATCACCTCCAGGGTATGTTGGATATGAAGAGGGTGGTGTTCTAAGCGAAAAAATACGGCGTAATCCATACTCTGTTGTTTTATTAGATGAAATTGAAAAAGCACACCCTGATGTTTGTAACATGCTCTTACAAATTCTTGAAGAAGGTGAGTTAAGCGATAGTTTAGGCCATACTGTTAACTTTAGAAATACCGTTATAATTATGACAAGTAATGCGGGAGTAAGGCAAATATCCAGTGACAACAGACTTGGATTTACCTCCATGAGTAAAGGTGTAATGGATTATAACTCTATAAAAGTTGATGCTTTAAATGAGTTAAAGAGAATAATGAGTCCTGAGCTTATTAATAGAATAGACGATGTTGTTGTTTTTAATCCTTTAACAGAAAAAGAAGTTAGTCTGATTTTGGATATACAAATACATGAGTTTTCTGAAAGACTTAGTGAGCAAGGTATAGTAATTAAGTTGCAACCAAAGGCCAAAAAGCTTCTTGTTGAAAATGGGTACGATCCGGCGTTTGGCGCTCGTCCAATGAGACGACTTATACAACGTGAAATTGAAGACCCACTTGCAATTAAAATAATAAGAGGCGAATGTACCAGTGGTGATACAATTGTAGTTGAATGCAAAACTATAAAAGATAAAAAAGTATTTTCCTTAAAAGTTGAGCGAGAACACGTGCATACAGAAGAAAATTGTGAACTTCTTGCAGTGACAGAAGCAACTACAATATAGCTTTTTCTTTATACTATAGTGATTACCAACTGTTTACTGCTGCAATAAATGCTTGTTTTGAATTCATAATTGTTTTTTCAGACACACAGTATGCTAATCGAAACCATCCCTTGCAACCAAACCCGGTTCCTGGGGCGGCTAGAATTTTGTGCTTTTTTAAGTGTTCACAAAAAGCAAAGTCATCATCAAGCAATTTTTCGTGATCTTCTTTTTTTGGAGACGGAACTTTACAAAAAAGATAAAAGGCTCCTTCTGGCTCTGAGAAAGTAAGGCCAGCTTCCTTTGCAATTGTAGAAATCATTGAACAACGTTTTTCGTAGAGGGAATAGTCTACTTTTGCATCCCAAGCTTTTGCAACAACTTTTTGGAAAAATGCAGGAGCGTTTACAAAGCCAAGTGTTCTATTTGCAAATATACATGCTGCAATTACTTCTTTTGCATCTGCACATTGTGGGTTAACGGCAATGTATCCAATTCTTTCTCCTGGTAAGCTAAGGTTTTTTGCAAATGAGCTAACGATGATTGTATTTTCATATAATTGAAAAATTGAGGGTACTTTTTTATTTCCAAATGTAATTTCTCTATATGGCTCATCACATACTATAAATGGAAAATTTCCAGTTTTTTTTCCATGCTTTTTTAATACTGAAACAAGGGTTTTAATATTTTCTTTTGTGTATATTTTGCCTGATGGATTATTTGGAGAGTTTATAAGTACTGCTGCAACGGTGTTTTCCTGTAAAGCCTTTTCAAAATTATGCGCATTGAGTGATAAGTCTTCGTTTGCACTAAGGGGAAGAAGTGTGCCACCATGGTTTTTGCAATAATGTGTGTACTCGGGAAAAAAGGGTGTAGAAACAAGTACTGTGTCATTTGGGTTTAAAAGTGCCTTGAATACAACATTTAGAGCTCCTGCGGCCCCTACAGTTAATACGGTATGGTCACTGCTTAGAACTTTTTCACCTCGTAGGCCTTGTTCCTTAGAAACTTTTTTTGCCATTGCAGTTCTTGCATCTACATAACCTGCATTACTCATATATGAATGTTGTCCACTTGTTGAGTCTTTTGCAATTTGTTTAATTGCAGAAATAACTTTTTTTGGTGGTTCTAAGTCTGGGTTTCCAAGTGAAAAGTCAAAAACATTATCTTCGCCAAATTCTTTTTTAAGTTGCATACCTGCTTCAAACATTGCACGAATAACGCCCGCACCCTTTGAGTTCATTGTTTCATATATTTCTTTTGCTATAGCCATTGTCAAGTCCTTTTATTTTTTTATTTATAAGTATAACATAAAAGGGTGGAGTAGGGCAATTACTGAACATATTTTTGTTTTACACAAAAAAAGCAGTGTGAAAATCACACTGCCTTTGTAAACGCGTTAGGGCGGAGGCGGAAATACCACAGCCACTTTGTGGCGAGGAATTGGAGCCGCAGACCGACGTTAAAAACAGCAAAGCTGTTTTTATACGAACGCCCATGAACACCCCTCGCTACGCCCGAACAATTCGTAATTCGTAACTAGTAATTCGTAATTACTTAACGCTATATAAAATGTCTCCGTATGTTGGAAGTGACCAGCATTCTTTGCAAGCCAGTGTTTCCAACTCATCAATAGGAGCTCGCAGGTCTTGCATTGCTGCAAAAACCTTG
>CAYJOZ010000012.1:0-15236 GCA_964371925.1 uncultured Treponemataceae bacterium
AATGCAGTTGCAACTTTTATTGCTGTTGTAATCCCAAAACCTGCTGATGGAAGTATGTCTGTATAAATAGTAATATTCATTCCTCGACATACAAAACCACATGACATAAAGCCATCAATAACCGCTTTCAGAGCATTTGCCCAGCGGTCCTCTCGCCTATATTTTAATGTTGAAACATTTCCTCGCTTTCTTTCATTTGCTTGATGAAAATAAAAGCGAAGTGAAGAATCTTGACGTACAGAAGCTGCAATATAAACTGGCAAATCAATTGCCATAGAAAGTGTTTTATCTTTAAAGTACCACGTATGTTCTCCGATTAAATGAAACCGTCCAGGTGCACTAGCAACCACATCAGGTTTCATACCATACTCACGTGAGTGAGCTTCCTCTACTCTCTCCATAGTGTCCTTCCCCTATAATAGCCATATTGATTATTGGCTTTCAATAAGGTATAATACTATAATGACGATATTTTTACAAGTTTTTTATGTAATTTTTTCTGCAATAATGCAATCTTTTGCTATACAAAACGAATTTTTACTCTTTGGATCACCTTTTTTAGGTCTTTTTGCATTAGTTCCGCTTTATATAGCACTGGTAAATGCAAAAAATTTTAAGGTCGCAGGTTTACTATTATCGTTGCAATTAACGTTAACGCATCTCATGTCAAGTTTTTGGCTTGGCTTTTTTAAGGATTTTGCAGCCCTTACCTTAGGCGGAACCGTTGGCTACTATACCGTTCTAGGGTTTTTTCTTGGGCAAATATTTTATGTACCCATTTGGTATTTTAAGAAAACAGCATTACACGAACGTATAGCAGTTACCCATTCAATTTCATTATCTGCATGGGGAGTTCCCTCAAGGATAATACTTTTTGCAA
The DNA here is from genome assembly GCA_964371925.1 of uncultured Treponemataceae bacterium. Lineage (GTDB taxonomy): Bacteria > Spirochaetota > Spirochaetia > Treponematales > Treponemataceae > CAYJFX01. Next base: position 881 of record CAYJOZ010000012.1, read on the forward strand.
GTCTTTGGACGATATATGAATGGTATAAGTCATTGGGCTTTTTAGCCTACCCATGGGTCACAATACTCATGAGTTCATGGAAGTGGCCATTAATAACACAAATAGTTTCCATAACGGGAACGTGGGGTATCAGCTTTTTATTTAGTTTATTTAACGCTGTTATTGCCGAAGGCATTCTCAGTAGCTTTTATGTAACGCAAAAGCAATGCTCTTCTAAAAATTTTCTTACACAAAATAGTGAAAAATGTTCACCATATGCGTGGACAGCATTTTTTTGTGTAATGCTTTTTTTATGCACAATTCTCTTTGGTATATATGAATACCAAAAAGAACGTCAACCTATAAAAACAGTAAACACTGTTTTGGTGCAAACAAATACAGATTCGTGGCTCACGATGAATGATGAAGAGGCTATCCTAATTGGTCAAGAATTAACAAAAAAAGCAATTCATGAATACAATAAAAAGCCTGATGTAGTGCTATGGAGCGAAGCAGTTTTGTCTCGCCCGTTCCCACAAGCACAGCATTTTTATGACCGTTACCCTGAAGAAAAACCATTAATGCAATTCATAAATGAAATAGGTTCGTACTTTATAATCGGCGGGCCAACTGAAATTAATCAAGAAAAATTTTTAGAAACTGGAATACGTCAATATAATAATTCAGCCCAATTTTTTAACGATGATGGGACATGGAATAATTTTTATGGGAAAATCCATCTTGTTCCCTTTGCAGAAATAATTCCGTATGCAAACACAGAGTTTGTACAGAAATTTATGAAAGCTGTTGTAGGCTTTTCAAGTGGATGGTCTCAAGGCGAATACTATACTGTTTTTGATTTCCCTCTAAAAAATGATGAAAATGTAACAATAAGCACTCCTATATGTTTTGAAGATGCTTTTCCTCATATCTGTCGAAAACTCTTTTTTCAAGGTAGTGAAGCTTTTTTCAACATAACAAATGACTCATGGTCAAAGAAAAAGTCCGCCGAGATTCAGCATTTTGTCATTTCATCCTTTAGAGCTCAAGAGTTTAGAACAACCTTGGTAAGAAGCACTACATCAGGCTTTTCAGTTGTAATTGATCCTGCTGGAAAAGTCCTTTATAGCCTACCGCTATTTGAAGCAACTGCTGGCGCTTATGACGTTCCAATCTACGAAAGAGAAGTAACACTGTATGCTCTTTTGGGAGATTGGTTTCCAATGACATTACTACTTGCTATGCTTTTCCTCTACGTAGTGGTATATGTAAAAACAAATTATAAAAAAAAATAAACAAAGCTTTTGTTATAAAATAAAGGGAGAATTCAGAATGAAAGATATTACTGAAAAAAATAAAAACAAAGCTTCACTTTTTACATTATGCTTTGCAATACTTATTGCAATTTCTGGCCTTTTTTCAATGCAAATTGCAACCTCACACATTCCACTTGTTTTACAAAACATGATGCCTATTTTAGCTGGTAGTATTTTAGGTGGTGTCCAAGGCGCAGGTGCAACAGGATTGTTTTTAGTTTTAGGAGTTTTAGGATTACCCGTTTTTGCAAACATGACAAGCGGAATAGAAACGGTAATGGGTGAAACAGGTGGATACATAATTGGTTATTTTATTGCCAGTCTCATAGTAGGTCTCTTGATCGGGAAGCCAAATAAAGAAGAACTTACACCTTTACCGAAGATTATTAGCAGTATGCTCATTGGATTTATAGTTATGTATATCCCGGGTACCGTTCAGTATGTAAATGCAACCCAAATAAGTTTTCAAGAAGCTATTCAAACATGCATAATGGCCTTTTTACCATATGATGCATGTAAGCTCGTTATAGCAATTATCATAACTGTGAAGGCTCGCCCGTTTGTCGCAAGTCATATATCTTTAAAATAGACATATAACGTGCAAGTTAAATACAAGAATCAATTAACGAATAAAATTTGTTCTTTCAGTTGTTTCAACACAGGGATCGGCAATACCTTTTTCTTTACCAGCGTCAAAACATTTAAGCATCCAAGCCATGTTTCTTGCAACATTTCTCATCGTTTGAAGGCCTTCTTTATCTTCTAAGACTTCTTCTTTTGTATTTCCATGTACCATATTCCAATACGTAGAACCTGCAATAGGCATAGTTGCAATGGAAAAATACTTGTTAAGAACATCAATACTTGCAGTTGTTCCAGCTCTTCTTGCAGATGCAATAGCAGCACCAGGCTTAAACATAAAAGCCTTAGTATTGCTGTAAAAAGCTCTATCTAGAAACGCTAGAATTCGAGCACTTGGGTGAGCATAATACACAGGGGTTCCAAAAATAAAACCATCTGCATCTTTTGCCTTTTCGATAAACTCATTTACATTATTATGTGGAAAAACACATTTGTCAATTTTTCTACAAGCTTTACATCCTATGCAATCAAATTGTGCTTCATTTCCTAATTGATAAATTTCACTATCAATACCTTCCGCTTTCAATACAGTCTCAATTTCCCTTAACGCTGTCATTGTACATCCGTCTTTGTTACAACTGCCATTTACCATTAGAACTTTCATAATAACCTCCATAGTTATATAATTAGTATAGTAAAAAATGAAATAATGTAAAGCCTTTAATAGAGTTTATATATTTCCAAAAAAAAAGCATATATATTGTGCTATTACGCTTGCTCAAATAATCATAGTGTATTATAATTATTAAATGAAAATTGCGATGTTTTCCGATGCCTTTATGCCTCGAATAAATGGGGTGGCTATTTCTGTTGATTCTTACACAAGACAGCTTGTTTCTTTAGGACATGAAGTATTAATTGTTTGTCCAAAGTATATTGAAAAAGACTCTGATATTCCAACATATTTTACAGAACATCAAAAACCATTAGATGATGGTGATTTACCATATGAAGTTTTTAGAGTTCCTGGTATTAAGCTTGTTTTTTCAAAAGAAGATAGACTTGCTCATTTAGATGAATGGTTTTCGGTAAAAAATCGTGTTGATGAGTTTAAACCCGATATCATTCATTTACATAGCGAATATTTTATTGGCTACTTTGGCTTTACGTATGCAAAGTATAGAAAGGTACCACTATTCTACACGTTTCACACGCTTTGGGATGAATACGTAGCAGGTTATATCCCAAGACGTTACGGGGGGGATATTGTAAAAGCCATAAGTCGCAAAATGATTCGTTTTTATTTAAGAAATGCTGACATTGTTATTGTGCCAACTACACGCATTGAAGCAATTGCAAGAGAAGACTATGGAATAACAAAGAGTATTACTATACTACCTACTGGAATTTCTGGGAACTTTTTACATGTTGAAAAAGAAGACTTAGACTTATACAAAAAAGCTTTTTTTGAAAAATATCCAAGCCTACAAAACAAACGCATTCTTCTGTTTGTTGGTCGCGTTGCAAAAGAAAAAAACTTAGACTTTTTATATGATGTATTTGAGAATTTACAAAAACAGCATGACGATTTAGCCCTTCTTTTCATTGGAGGGGGACCATATCTTGAAGAGCTTAAAGAAAATGCAAAAAAGCGAAACCTCTTGGAACACGCAGTGTTTACTGGGTACGTTGATCGTTCTGACTTACCGTATATATACAGCCTATCAACGATATTTACTTTCTCAAGCAAAACAGAAACACAGGGGCTTGTAACAATAGAAGCAATGCTTCGAGGCATCCCTGTTGTAGCAATAGGTGAAAGAGGTACTGTAGATGTTATGCAAGGCGATAACGGTGGCTTTATGGTGTCTGATAACCTTGAAGAGTTTACACAAAGAGTACAAGAGCTTTTAAATGATACATCATTATATCAAAAAAAGAGCCAAGAAGCTATTGAGTGGGGTCAATCTTGGACCATAGAGGTTTTAACTGACAAACTTGAAAGCCTCTATACAAATTTCTTGAAAGATAAAAAAGCAAAAAAATAATATAAAATCTTCACAAAATTTTCATTTTTTTACGAAAACTACTTGCAACTGCAGATATAGTGTGTTATAATACAAATATAACGACAAAAACACTATATACAAAGAGGTTTTAATGCGCTGTCCATACTGTGAAAGTCTTGATGATAAAGTACTTGAATCAAGAACTATGGCAAATGGAGAAAGCATTAGAAGACGTAGAGAGTGTTTAAGTTGTGGTTACCGCTTTACAAGCTATGAACATATAGAAGAAAAACCTTTTATGGTCGTAAAAAAAGATAATCGACGACAACCCTTTGACAGAACAAAACTTGAAAAAGGAATAGAACGAGCCTTAGAAAAAAGGCCCGTGTCAACAGAAAAGCTTGAAAGCATTGTACATGAAATTACAGACAAAGCTATAATGAGAGGCAAAGGAACAAGAGAGATTTCCACTGTAGAGTTGGGAGATTTAGTTCTTGAGATTTTGCATAAAATTGATAAAGTAGCATACATTAGGTTTGCCTCAGTTTATAGACAATTTGAAAATTTACAAGAGTTTATAACAGAAGTTAATAAACTTGGGGAGAAATAAGTGGGAAAGCACGACGAAAAAAAAGATACAGTATTTCCAGAATGGAAAAGTTTTTTGGGAATGCAAAAAGAAGAAAATGATAAGGTCATGTTCATCAAGCAAGTAGTAAAACGTACGGGAGAAGTGGGGGATTTTGACCGTGCAAAAATTGTCGAGGCAATTGAAAAGGCAATTGTTGCTGTGGAGGGAAAGGGAAATGCCCAAAAGGCAGAGTACTTAACACAGCGAGTTGAAGAAAAACTCGCCATGTTTTTAGCAACAAGGCACGCCAATTCAATTCCTGCAATTGAAGAAATTCAAGACATTGTTGAGACGGTTCTCATTGAACAAAATGAAGTTCCTGTTGCTAAAGCCTATATTCTTTATAGAGCCAAGCATGAGGCAATTCGTGATGCAAAAAATTTAATGCTCGATATCGATGCAACAATGGATGGATATCTAAGCCAGTCTGATTGGCGAGTGAATGAAAACGCAAATGTAAACTTTTCTTTAGGTGGACTAATATTACACAATTCAGGTACTATGACAGCTAACTATTGGTTAAAAAACATCTATTCAGAACAAGTTGCAGAAGCCCACAAAACAGCAGCATTCCATATTCACGATCTTTCAATGTTTTCTGGTTATTGTGCAGGATGGTCAATCAGGCAGCTTATTGTTGAGGGTTTAGGTGGAGTTCCAGATAAAATTACTTCAACTCCAGCAAAGCATTTATCGACACTTATTCAACAAATTGTAAACTTCTTGGGAATTATGCAAAACGAGTGGGCTGGCGCACAAGCATTTAGCTCTTTTGATACTTACCTTGCACCCTTTGTAAAAAAAGATGGACTCACAGAAAAAGAAGTACGACAATGTTTACAAAGTTTTATCTATGGTGTAAATACACCAAGTAGATGGGGTTCACAAGCACCATTTACAAACATTACCCTTGACTGGACTGTTCCAGAAGATCTAAAAGATAAACCTGCATTAGCAGCTGGCAAAGAACAAGATTTTACCTACTCTGATTGCCAAGGGGAAATGGATATTATTAATAAAGTATTTATTGAACTCATGATAGAAGGTGATGCAGCAGGAAGAGGATTTCAATACCCTATTCCAACATACAATATAACAAAAGATTTTAACTGGACTTCTGATAATGCAAAATTACTTTTTGCAATGACTGCACAATATGGAACACCATACTTTCAAAATTTTGTTAATTCAGATCTTAATCCAAGCGATGTGCGTTCGATGTGCTGTCGTTTACAACTAGACAAAAGAGAGTTGCGTAAACGAGGTGGAGGCCTCTTTGGATCAGATGAATTTACAGGTTCATTAGGTGTTGTTACAATTAATCTTCCACAAATTGCACATATAACAAATACAGAGAAGCAGTTCTTTGACCGCTTAAATTATTTAATGGATTTAGCAAAGCAAAGTTTGAGTGCAAAACGAAAAGTAGTACAGCGACTTTTAGACGGAGGATTATTCCCCTACACACGTCGCTACTTAAGCACTCTTAATAACCACTTCAACACAATTGGGTTATGTGGAATGAATGAATGCTGTATTAACTTCATTGGAACAGATATTACTTCAGAAAAAGGTAAAGCTTTTGCAGAAAAAGTGCTTATTCATATGAGAGAAAGAATGTCTCAATACCAAGAAGATACAGGCGAGCTATTTAATTTAGAAGCAACACCTGCAGAAAGCACATCGTATCGATTGGCTAAGCACGATAAGGAAACATATCCAGATATTGTTACATCGGGAACTACAGATCCATTCTATACAAATTCATCACAGCTTCCCGTAGATTACACTGAAGATATTTTTGAAGCAATGGATCACCAAGAATCTTTGCAAACAAAATACACGGGTGGAACAGTTTTTCATACATTAATGGGTGAAGCAATAAAAGATTGGGAATCATGTAGAGATTTAGTAAAAGCCGTTGTAAGTAATTACAAGATTCCGTATATAACAATTTCTCCAATTTATTCTATCTGCAAAGTGCATGGTTATTTACAAGGCGAAATTTTTGAATGCCCAAAATGTAAAGAAGAACATGAGAATGCATTAAAAAATAAAATTGAAAAATTAAAGCAAGAAAAGAAAGAACTAGTAGATAAAACAGCATAAAAGTGATATAATAACTAGAGTAAAAATAGCACATATGTGCTTAATAAATAAATCCTTGGGAGGGAAAAATGACTGAGTTAAGAACAGTTTCTCAAATTGATGCAGAAATTGCACAAGCACAAGAAGCACTGAAAAATGTACGTGGGACAGAAACTGAAGTGTATGCACGAATTGTAGGATACTACCGATCTGTGCGTAACTGGAACAAAGGTAAGCGTGATGAATATGATTTACGTAAACAGTTTGTTTGGGATGCAGAAAATAATCCATCGAATAACTACACAGTGACAGAAACACCTGCAAAAAAAGATGATAGTATAAATGTAGCATCAGAAACTTTAAATGAAACACAAGTTTCAGTTCAAGGCGAAGTTTACTATGAGTACTTTTCAAGAAGAACATGCCCAAACTGCCAACCAGTAAAAAAACACTTAGAAGCATTGGAAGTAACAGGTATACATATTGATGTAGATACACCAGAAGGCCTTGAAAGTGCATCAAAAATGGGTGTTCTTTCAGCACCAACTGTAATAATTTTTAATAGTGCAGGTACAGAAGTTGGAAGAGCTCACAATGTTTCAGAATTAAAGCAAATACTAACTGAAAAAAAAGAGTGTGTCGCTTAACATATACATGATTAGCGGTGCCTTAATAAAAACTAGCCTAGTAGATTACCCAGGCTGTGTTGCAGCCACTTATTTTTTAAGTGGCTGTAATATTAGATGCCCATACTGCTATAATGGTGAGCTAGTACTTCAAACAATGCCAGAGGAAGACTCAAAATCACTAACTGAAGTTTACAAGCACTTAGAAAAACGTAAGAATGTGCTATCAGGCTTTGTATTATCGGGGGGAGAACCACTCCTTTATCCAGAAGTATCAACAATAATAAAAACTGTAAAAAACTTAGGATATAAAGTAAAGTTAGATACAAACGGATTGTTTCCTGAAAGACTTGAATTTCTCTTTGAATCTGAAGAAACTAGCCCTGATTATGTAGCGGTAGATATAAAAACAAGTCCAAACAAATACGATATAGTTCATTTCTATAATAACGCTACAGAAAAGCTTTCACGTACTATTGAAGTATTACAAGCACTTCCCAACGAGAATAAAGAGTTTAGAACAGTACTTTGCCCTCCCCTCGTTTCAAAGGAAGACATCATAATAATGGCAAAGCTTTTACCAAAAGATGCAAAGTGGTTTTTTGCGCCTTTTAGAAATGAAAACTGTTTAGACCCTACATATAACACTATAAAACCTTATACTGATGACGAAATGGAAACAATAGTAAAAGCAGCTTGTCAATTTATAGAGAAATCAATGCTTCGCTAAAGAAAAGCATGGCACCAAAGTATAAACTGTATCCTTGACAACAAAGACCTATTCATATAGAATAAAAGTATATTTAAAATTTGTGCGATAAACTAAAATTTATAGAAATTAAGGTGGAGACAGTGAAACTTTCGCGCATCGCTCTAATATTAATGATTCTCGTTAGCATTATCACTGTTTATATTCAATACCTTAGCGTTAAAAATGAAAGCCAACGAGACTTAGAGTATCTTTCATCTTTATATGCTGAAAGAGTTACGGCTGTTGTTACAGAAGCAGCGGAAGTGACAGATGTGCTTGTGTCGTTATTAATAGCCAACAAAGGCATAATGAGTGACTCCGAAATAAACACAATGATGGCACTTGCATATAACTATGAAAAGCATATAGCCATAGCATACATGCCAAACGGAATAATAGAAAAGTCATATCCATTAATTGGAAATGAAGCATCAATAGGTTACAATGTATTTGAAGACCAAAAAGCAAGTAAAGATGCAATAACTGCAATGCAAACACGAGAAATAGCTTATTCAGGTCCATACATGCTAATGATAGGTACCCATGGGTTAGTTGCGAGAAATCCTGTTTACTATGAAGTAGATGGACAAGAAGTGTTTTGGGGCTTCGTAGCTGCAATTATAAAACCCACATCAGAAGCTCTTATTGAAGATACAGGCCTAACACATTTAGAAGAATTAAACTACGAATACTCAATACAGTCAAATTATAATCAAAATCAAATTACCCTATACAGCTCCATAAATTTTAATAAAGATTTAAAACAGGCAGTACATGTATTTAAGATTGGACAAGAAGATTGGCAGATACAAATGTACAAGAATGATCAATCAAATCATTACTTAATAGAAGTTTTAAAAATATCAGTTATCCTTGTAATAATAACTACATTAATTTTTTTAGCACTGAGACAATCGGAAAAACGCCAAAATCTAGCGCATAAGCAAGCTTTAACAGACTCTCTTACAAGTCTTTACAATCGCAGAGCACTTGACAAATATGAAGAGAGAAGTAATAAGGCAAACAAAACAGGTTACACTATTTTTTATCTTGATTTAAACATGTTTAAACCAGTAAATGACAACTATGGTCATGATATTGGAGATAAACTTCTTTCGATTTTTGCAGAAAGACTTCTTACTCAATTTAGAAAGGATACATTTATATCAAGAATTGGCGGAGACGAATTCGTTATTATTTTTCCAAATGAACAAGATGAAGCACAATGCAAACACGTACACGAGCGATTACTTCGTATTTCAGAAGATTTATTCTTTATAGATGGACATGAAATATACATATCTTCAAGCATAGGACATGCAAGCTTTCCAAATGATGGGAAAAGTTTTTCGGAAGTATTGGCCGCTGCAGATAAAAACATGTTTGCATTCAAAGAAGCTAATAGAAAAAATAAAAAAAGATAACTCCACTACCACAAATTATAACTTTAATTAGTATTACTTATTATCTTTATTCGCTTCTTCAACAAACATATCTAGAGTCTCTTTTGCATCTTTTCCATTTAAGATATTTTGCATTGCAGGATACCATGCATTCCTCATATCAGAAAAGCTTATGATACTATTATAATATGATCCAAAAAAATCTATAGCCTCTGCATTCCATTGCTTCTCTACTGAGTCAAAACTACCATCAATAGTACTTGAAACAGGAAACATACCTGTTGCCTCAACAAGCATAGGTGCATACACAGGATCAGTTGCCATAAATTGTATAAACAACTTTGCAGCATCAATTTTTTCTTTATCACCATTATCAAATACTGCGGGTCCACCCACAATAAATTCTAAAATAGGTTCTTGTACATTGTTTGGATATGGCATATAAATGGTTTCAAAATACTCACCATTGTAATTAATTTTATCTTTATTTATTTTTTCTAACTGCAAAGAAAATAAAATAGTACTTGCCGCATTTGACGCACTGTACATATTTATTGCGTCTCCAGATTGCAAAGAAGCTCCATTTAAGAGTAAACCTTCATTTACCGCCATTTGTACCCACTCAGCATTTTTAACTGCATTAGCATTATTAAAGGTGTATTTTGTTAGGTTTTCGTTCATTAATGGGGCATTTCCGTGCAAGTTAACCATAAAAGCTCTCGTACCTTGATCTCCTGCTGTAGATTTTGCATAAAAAACCGCCGGAACTTTACCCGCTGGTAAAGCATCTTTTAATGCCCTCAGCAAGCTCTCATATTCTTTTAGTGTCCATTGCCTCTTATCTCGTTCATACGGTAGCATATCAAGTAAATCAAGATCTTCCAATAAGCTCTTGTTAAATCCCATCATAAATCCACCAGAATGTATGGGATACATATAGTAGCTTCCATCTTCACCTTTAGAGGCCTCTAAGGGGGCTATAGCAAGTGTATCTAAAACAGGATATATGATATCATCAAGGGACGCTAATAAACCTCTATTTCCCCAAGAGATTATCCTTCCAGGAGCATCGTATGTTATATCTGGGCCTGTCTTTGATGCTAGAGCTGCAGAAATCTTTGCGGGTCCATTTTCGAAGGAAATCATCTCAAAGTTAATTTTTATGTTTGGATTTTCCTGTTCAAAAGCGTTTATCAATTCCTTTTCAAAGCTTCCATCCTGCCCAAAAGTTGGAAAACCCCACCAAGTAATTGTTGTAACACTTTTTTGATCTGAGCAGCTTCCAGATAAAATTATAACTAAAAGTACTAGTATAAAAAAAATGGTATTAAATTTGCGCATACTATATACCTCACTTATTCAAGTTTTTGCATGTCTATGAAAACTATGAACTATGTATTCAGTTCAATATTTTTTGTAAAATACATTGCTATTACAACTGCAAAGAATAAACCTATTGTTCCAAACAAAAGTGCAAAATCTGTAAGTTGTAATATTCCAAATAAAAATGCATACACAACAACCTCTACTACAGCCATTACTATTCCAAGCTTTAGTGTTTTAGTTATTGCACACACATACATGGCGGTTGCCGCAATTACGGCTATTGAACTAATGATATAACTTATATTAAAACTTAGATGCTCGGAAATTGATAATAGAAGCATATAAAAGATAATATTTGTTAAACCAATAAGTGCATACTGCACTACATGTATCTTTTTTCTTGTTAAAAGCTCGCATAAAAAGAGAGCAAAAAATGGAATAAATATAAAAAGCATTGCATATTTGATGCTTCGCTCAGTTTTAACGTAATTATCATTAAGAAGTAAAAAAGACGTTGTTACGGTTTCTTTGCTAATACTACGTAACTCTTCCATGAAACGAATACCGTACAATGGTGTGTTAAAGCCTGCTATTTCCCATCTTGCTGAAAAGCCCGAATCTGTAACTTCTCTTTCTGTTGGAAGCCAAGAACCCGAAAAGCCCACATCACTCCAGTTTGATGTAATATTTATGGTATTATTGCCAGCCATTGGTAAAATTCTAACAGTATTACCACCTTGAATACCTATGCTTATATCACTTGTAAAGCCATTTTCTATTGTATTTCTATCAATCTTATATACAAAGCTATTTGCAAAAATTCCAATATTTGAAAACTGTGAGGTTTCATAGAGATCAAGCGTTCTACCAGTATGAGAAACATTAGAATGCCCTATTTCTAGTATTTCGTCATCTACAATAACGTTTGGAAGGCTTTTAACATTTTTTCTATCACTAGTGCCTACTATCAGTACTGCTTCATCCCAAGCGACAGTATCAAGATGTGCTTCATACGTTAGATTAAAGGCATTAAAATCTGCATGAATTATCATATCTGAATAAAACACCGGAGTCTTAAAAATACCCCTACTAAGCATCTCTGTTTCCATATTGGCAGTAACTGAAAAAGTATTTGGCATAATTACAATATGATCATTTACGCGTACTAACTCTTCAGTTGAGGTATTTCCATTAACCTTAGTAACTGATTCATAATAGTAGTATGGAATGGCAATCATTATGCCATTTAGAGTAAACTCACCACCTATTGGATCTATAATTGAATCTCTTGCTTCTTCTTGATAACTTTGCCTATCACTAATTACACCACGAACCAATGTCATTGGTATAAGTAAAAGCAAGGCTATAAAAAACACTAAAAGTACTTTAAACCCTAGTGTATCGGTAAAAGTAGCCATTTTTTTTTCTTGAGTTTGCATATAAATAGTTTATCATATATTTATTAGACATGCAAGCATCAAACAGCCAACCTAAAATCCTATTGAAGATTGACTATAACTACTATTTAGATAAAAGCTTTGACACCTCAATGTACATTCTTGGCGTATGAAATGGTCCCTTGTACATATTTCCTTTTAAGTCTGTTGAACGTGTTCCATCCCTGTGAAAGTATCCAAAACAACCACCGTATTCAAAGTCAACAAAACGGTTTTTAAAGTAATCGTGAGCAAGCAAAAATTTGTCTTTATACTTTTCATTACCAGTGATTAAATATGCATATAAAGTGGCAATTATCGCTTCATTTTGAGGCCACCAAAACTTCATATCATGCCAGTATTCGCTCAAGCTTTTTCCATCAAGGTCTCTAAAATATATGATTCCACCATGTTCTTCATCCCAGCCCCATTGCCACATCCAATCGAGCATAGTAACGCCAAGGTTTTGAAGCTCTTCATTCTTACGATATAAACCTTCTTTCATTATAAACCACGCACCTTCAATTGCATGCCCAGGGTTTAACTGCCTGCCTTCAATGTGGTCGTGTTGAAGTGTTCCATCAAAGTTGCATTGTTCAACAACAACTTTGAATTCTGGTCGAACAAAGTATTTTTTTATTTCATCAATTTGAGTATCAATAAAATCATTACACAGTGATATTTTTGAAGAGTTAAACTGCTCAAAGGATAGTCGTAATTCGGCAAGAGTATTTAATAAAATCATTGGTAACCCAAAACCGCGAGAAGCTCTATTAGCAGGGTCAAATTTTGGAATTAAAGCACCTGGTGTATTGAGTGTGTTTTGAACTGTCTTAAAGAGTTCGAAGGCCTTTTCACAGTATTCTTTTTTGCCAGTTACTCTCGCATAGGCTGCAAAACCAGCTATTGCAAAGGTTTCACTGAATACATAGCGAAGTCTTTTTATTACCGGTTTACCATCTTTAGTAACTCTAAAGTACATTCTTCCATCAGTTGGATCTGTACAATATTTTTCGATAAACGTTACAAGCGAATTACATGCTTCCATACATTCTTGTATTAAAGCATTATTATCTCCTGCAGTTTTTTCTTTTTCTTGTAGTACAATTACAGAGCTTGCGAATGTCCACAAAGCCCTACCTTGAAACCATACAGATTTATCTGTTTCTATTATAGAACCATCTTTGTCTAAACCAGTGTAAATGCCGCCGTGGTCTGTATCAATTCCATATTTTAACCAAAACGGTAAAATAGTGTTTTTTAACGTCTCATAGTATTCGTTCGAATATGCGCTTCTATCAAAATTCATATTAGTACCACCTAGTAATCTTTATATTTTTTAATTGCAACTGAAATTAGCCTGTTACACTCTGCGATTTTAGTAGCATCTTCTTTTGCTATTTGAGCTAACGGAAGGCGAGCAGTACCAATATTCATACCATTTTGTTTTAATACTTCTTTAATAACTCCATACATATTTCCTTTACAAGAACACAATGCAGTTATTATGTCACAAATATCATATTGTATTTCACGTGCTTTTTGAACTTCGTTTTTATTCATCAAATCATATATTTTAATATAAAGCTCGGGCATTACTCCAAAAGTACCCCCAATTCCACCATCAGCACCCATAGCAAGACCTGCAATAAGCTGCTCGTCCGGCCCGTTAAAAACAACCTTGTCTTTACCACATACTTGTTTCCAAGTTAAAATATCTTGGGTAGGCATTGAAGAGTTTTTTACTCCTATTACACGAGGATTTTTTAGCATTTCTTGTAACAGAGGGACAGAAAGTGAAACGCCTGCAAGTTGTGGAATATTATAAATCATAAAGTCGGTATTTGGAGCGGCGTTTGATATTTCGTTCCAATATAAGGCTATTTGACTATCAGGTAATTTAAAGTATATTGGAGGAATACATGCAATGGCATCAACACCAAAGCTTTCAGCATGACGTGCAAGCTCTTTACTTTGTTCAATATCATTACACGCAACGTGTGCTATAACAGGAACTTTACCTTTTGCAACTTTCATAACATTTTCTAACGTTATCTTTCGCTCTTCTACAGTTTGATAAATACATTCACCTGATGATCCACAAGGATACAAACCATGAACACCTTTATCTATTAAATACTGTGTAAATGATTGTATTCTTTCAGGACTGATTTTACCATCATCGTCATAGCACGCATAAAATGCTGGA